>JACCSL010000046.1 GCA_013812995.1 Ardenticatenales bacterium
CCGGGGGAGAGTTTTTTGCCTGCTGGGTCAGTTCCGCCAGTTCCCGCAACCGATCTCCTTCGAGTTGGCCCGCGCGGATGTCGAAGGCACGCTCGCGCAGGTGTCGGCTGAGCACCTTGATGACGCCGAGCGCCACCCGGTCCTCTACCGTCATAATCTGAAGAAAAACGTCTCGATCCAGCTTCAGGAGCAGGGACTCCTCCACGGCGCTCACCGTTGCCATGCGGGGGGCCTCGTCTACCATGCCCATCTCGCCAAACACATCGAAGACCCGCAGATAGTTGTAGAACACCCCTGTATCCGGATCCTCGACCTTGACCTTTCCCTCGGTGACGATGTAGAGGCAGGAAGCGGAATCTCCTTTGCGGAACACCACCTGCCCTGGTCGCAGAGCCACCTCTTCCATGTGCTTGCTAACCGCAAACAGGACATCGGCGTGAACCTCTGCAAAGATGCTGACATGTCCCAGAAACATCGCCTTCTCAGCCGTATCCATCGATAATTGCTCCGCAAACCGTGGGGTCAACTGACCATGTTGTTTTCGTATAGAGACGAACGGGGGGAGAAACCTATCACGACACACTCCACTTTCCTTTGAGCGGGCGGATAAAATGAGAGTGAGGTGCTGATTATTCCTAGGAAACCGTCGCCGCAGCGGGGTCGGCCAGGTCGGCGAGTTGCTGCTCATCGGTGAAAACCAACGATTCGGAGTTCACACAATACCGCAGGCCCGTGGGGGCGGGGCCATCGGTGAAGACGTGACCGAGATGCGCATCACAGCGAGCACACAGAATCTCGGTGCGGACCATACCATAGGCACGGTCCTCATGGTTGATGACATTCTCCTCCGCAATGGGCTGGAAGAAGCTGGGCCACCCGGTGCCGGAGTTGAACTTGGAAGTGGATGTAAAGAGCGGAAGCCCACAGCAGAGACAGCTATACGCCCCATTCTTTTTGTTGTCCAGCAGCGTGCCGCAGAAAGGGCGCTCCGTGCCTTTACCCCGCGCCACATGAAACTGGTCGGGTGTGAGCTGCGCCTGCCACTCCGCATCACTTTTCACCACGCGCTCCATCTCAATAGGACCGACCAGGTGCCCCTGCTGGTTAAAAACTTTGACCTTCATTCAATACCTCCGCTGTGTTGTTAGAGCCATTTGCGGAACGCAGCCGCGAAGCGTGCAATGTTGATACGCTGTAGGGTACGCGTATTCAGCATCAACGAGAGCAGCGCCCAGGGACGCCGCGCCCCAGGACCATAGAGTAGACGCATGGAATTGCGCAGCAGGTGGACCAACTGCTCATTATAAGGATACCACCAGGCGTCAAGGGCATTAGAACGCATGTCAACGCTGATAAACTTGGGATTGACCATCTCCATCAAGCCAAAGGGGCCATGGGTGCGCCCAAAGCCGCTGCCTCCGATACCGCCCCAGCCCGCGCCAGGCTCCGCAAAGTGGAAGGCATGGTCGTTGACATTGACACCCCCTACGTGCATCCGGTGGGCCAGCTCCCAGCCAAGCTGCTTGTTGCTGGTCCAGATACTTCCTGTCAGGCCATAGTTGCCCTGGTTCGCGGCCTCAAGTGCCTCATCCATCGAGTGGACACGCACGATGGGTAGGAGTGGGCCAAAAGTCTCCTCCCGCATGACGCGCATCTCAGGCGTGACATCCACCAGCACCGTCGGAGCGTAGAAGTAGCCAGCGCCGGGGATGCGATGACCACCCACCAGCACTCGCGCACCCTGGTTTCGCGCGTCCTCGACCTGCCCCTCGACGATCTGAAGCTGCCGCTCGTTGGTCAACGGCCCTACCTCCACGCCCGGTTGAATCCCTTCGCCCACCTTCAACTGCTTGACAAGGGAAACCGCGTCCTCAACAAATTGATCGTACACATCTGTATGGACATAGACCCGCTCCACCGCCGCACAGGTTTGCCCCGTGTTCATCATGGAGAACCACACAATACCATTCACCGCTCGTTTCAAGTCCGCATCGGGGGCCACGATAGCAGCATCTTTCCCCCCCAGCTCCAGCACGACGGGCGTGGGCACCTGCGCTGCGCTCGCCATGACCTTGCGCCCCGTCTCGACGCTGCCCGTGAAAATAATCTTGTTCACGCCCGGATGACTTGTGAGGTAGGAGGCGTCCTTGTCCTCAACATGAATCACGCTGAGAAGCCCGACGGGGAAATCGGTCTGGCGGGCCAGCTCCGCGATCTTCTGACCGATGAGGGGCGTAAAGGGTGAGGGCTTGAGTACCACGCCATTGCCCGCCATAAGC
>JACCSL010000059.1 GCA_013812995.1 Ardenticatenales bacterium
CCACTCATCGGGGAGGAGATATTTGCGCTCGGGGCCTACATCGGTCAATGGCCCTCGCACCTGGCAAGTGTTCTACTCCAGGATGTCGGGCGCATCGTGGTGCTCCTGGCGATCATGGTCGGGGTGGTTCTGCGCACGGTAGGTGTCTTTTGATCCAGCGCTTCTTCCAACGCTTCCGGCGGCGGGGCAGCAGCCAGAGCGAACCAGGAAAAATCAGGACAGCCTTTCTTTATACCCACATTCCTGCAACGGTCATTGCCACCTCCGTGGGGCTTCTCGTCCTCATGGATGTGCTCACCAACATTCCGATATTCAATGGTATTGGGTCGCTGCTGGTAGAGTATGGCCTCATCGTCTCCGCCTTCGCGCTCCTGCTAGGGGTGCTGAATGTCCTCCTAGTCCATATCCGCAAGGTGCGTGAGCAGGAGGAGGGCTGGCCTTACAGCGTTGTGTTGATCGGTACGACGATTGCCCTCATCATCATTGGGGTGCCAAGTGGGCCGGAGGGAATCTCGTGGGCAGCAACACGCATCCTGTTTCCCCTCCAGAGTGCCTTCTTCTCCCTGCTGGCCTTCTTCCTACTCACGGTGGCCTACCGTGCGATGCGCGTCAATTCGGTCGAGAGCCTGCTGCTGGTGGGGAGCGCGACCCTGGTGATTCTGGGGGCAACGCCCGTGGGGGCCCTGATTAGCCCCCTCCTGGTTGATATTCGGGCGATGCTCCTGGCTGTTCCGGCTACGGCAGGCACGCGGGGCCTCCTGCTCGGCATTGCCCTCGGTACGATTGTCACGGGCGTGCGGCTCGTCTTCGATGGTCGCCGCTACTTCAAGTGATGCAACATGATTGAATGTCCCAACTGCGGAATGGATAATTCGCCAGACCGCGCGTTCTGTCGCATATGTGGGGAGCGCCTCCCCCAGCAAACCCCGTCCCTGTCAGGGGCCGAGGGAGGACGGCGCTTGCCCGGTGAGCCCAACGGTGGCGTGCAGGGCGGACTTCTGGGGCTGGATTGGCTTCTCGCCGGGGAACCTCCCCTACCAGACCTCCCCGAGGAGGAGGAAGAACCCCCTCCCCTGGCCCAAGCAGCAGAGCCTTCCATCGCGAGAGTCGAGGAAAGTACCGGAGCAACCCCTGCCGAGCTGACAGCGGAAAAGCTCCAGAAGGAGCACAGCCGAGCTGTCGTATCAAGCCCGCTCCTCCCGGCATGGCTCCAGGGCGTCGAGGTGGAAACAGAGGTCATGGAGCCGACGGCTCCGCTGTGGGATGAGGACCTTGATTTCTCCGACCTCCCTGATTGGCCGGGCCCCGAGCAGGAGGGGCAGCCTGCTGTCCAGCAGAGCGATGTGCCCGAGTGGGCAAGCTTCGAGATGGATGACCCTATCCAATCCCCGGAGCGCGAGGGAACGGGGCTGCTCATCGGTGTGCGGGGTCCGATTCCTATCGAGCCGGTGATCGCCCTGATGCACGAGGCCCCCACGTTTCCGGGACGGGACGATGTGCGGACCAATCAAGAGGCTGCAAACCTGTTTGCCCGCATCGCCGGAGGGGCCGTTGCGCCGGAGCCCGTTACCCTCCCGGAAGCACCGTTGCGGGGTGCCGCCCTCTTTCACCTGCTTCTCATCCTGTTTATCGTTCTTCCGCTTATCTTCGACTCTCCCCTCTTCGGGGTACCTCCCAGGATGGCGGCGGTAACCTCCTTTGGAGACACCCTGCGCGCGCTCCCCCAGAGCAGCACAATTCTTCTTTCCTTCGATTACGAGGCGGGGATGAGTGACGAGCTGGAGCCTGCCGCTGTCGCCACCTTGAACCACCTTCGGAAGCTGACCGAGGCGGAGGGGGAAGCCGGGCGCGAGATTCAGTTGATCGTGGTGAGTACCACCCCGCAGGGCATGGCGCTGGCGCAGATTGCTAGGCAGAAAAGTACCTGGGGTGAGGAAAACTGGCTCGATATGGGCTTTCTCGCTGGCGGCTCCATCGGCGTACGCGAGATGCTCACGCAGCCCTTTCCTACGCAGCCCTTTGCGACAGCCGAGGAAAAAGAGAGCACCCGACGACAGGCCCAGGTGGCCCTGAGCAACCTTGCCCTGATCATCGTCGTTGGCAGTGACACAACCGTGGTGCAGCGCTGGGTCGAGCAGGCTGGTGTTGAGGCACCAGGAATGCCCATGATGGCCATCGCCCCCTCGGTGGCGGAGTCTACTCTTACCCCCTACCTTGCCTCCGGGCAGCTGGATGGGCTGCTGGCTGGCATTCCAAGCACCGCCAGCTATGAGTACCACGACCTCGGTGGCCTGGTGGAGACAGAGAGGCTGGTCGCCTGGCGGCGCATTGGCGCGCTCACGGTGGCGGCCCTGCTGATGTTGGTGGTTATTCTTGCTGGTAACCTCATTGGGGCCGGTGTGATTAACCTCAGTAGGTTTCGCAGACAAAGCCAGGAAGAAGAATAGGGTTCCCGATGCTCTCTGTGAACGACGATCTCTTTGGCACCACGGTGGCAGCAATCCTGACACTCATGGTCTACAGCTACCTTCTGCGGGACAACCCGCTCTATCGGCTGGCGGAGCATCTGCTGGTGGCGACCAGTGTTGCCTACGCGCTGGTGGTCGCCACGCACCTGATCCTGGTCCCCCGCCTTTTTGAACCCTTGGCCGATGCTACAGCCCGCCCGGACCTTCTTATCCCGCTGGTGCTGGGGCTCTTTCTCCTGGGAAAGAGTGTGCCCAAGGGGGCTCGGCTCGGCAACGCCAGCCTGGGCTATCTCGTCGGGGTAGGGCTCGCGCTGGCAACGGGCGGGGCACTGGTGGGGACGCTGATCCCGCAGAGCATTGCTACCATGCTGCCCCTTCTGCCCATTGGTGGGGTCTCCGTGCAGGATGTGATCGTCAATGCTATCCTCATCGTCGGAACGCTGACGGTGCTGTTCTCCTTCCTTTTCTTCGCGGGACGATCCAATACCCTCATTCAAGAGGATGAGGTGACGACCCCGGCTCGGCCTCCCTTCTGGCGTGTGCTGGGTCGGTGGTTTCTGATGGTTACCTTTGGTGCTATCTTTGGGGGAATGACCCTTACCTATATGGCGCTTCTAGTCGGACGTATCGATTTCCTGCTCAATGACTGGCTGCTACCTCTTCTCGGGCTATAGCCCCTTCACTTCCCTACCTTTATGCAATCTACCTTACAACGCGTTACCGATTCGCTCCTGGCTGCCGATGTCGGCAGTATGTGGACCCGCGTCCTTCTCATCGACCGTGTTGAGGGGGAATATCGCTTCATCGCGCGTGGTGATGTGCCCACCACGTTGGAGCCTCCCTATTCAGATATTGCCGAGGGGGTTAGAGCGGCGATTCGGGAAATCGAGGCTAATACGGGCCGCCAACTGCTGGAGGACGATGGAGACCTCATTACCCCGGAAGGCGTGGATGGCCGGGGGGTAGATCTCTTCCTGGTTTCCTCCAGCGCGGCTCCCCCGTTGAGGGTCGCCGTTGGGGGGCTGGTGGGGCGCGTGAGTGCGGCCAGCGCGCGACGCGCGGCACTCAGCATCTATGCCGATATCATCCATACCTTTTCCCTGGATTCGCCGCTGGGCCGCTGGGGCCATCCACGAGAAGCGTTGGGCGTGGTGGAGCAACTGCTCACCAACTGGCCCGATGCCATTGTGCTCGCCGGGGGGATCGAGGGGAGCAGCGACCAGGACCTGCTTGAGCTGGTGGATGCCGTTGGGCTGGTGCTGGAGTCAAGCCCCGAACGTGCCGCCCCAACCCTGATTTACGCCGGAAACAGTGATCGGCAGGATGACATTCAGGAGCGGCTCGCCAATGTTCCGCTCATGATTACGGAGAATATTCGGCCAACGCTGGCGGATGAGCGGCTGCGAACGGTGGGCCGGCTGCTGGAGCAACAGTTCCGCGCGCGTCATCTCAGCAGACTCCCAGGGGTGGAGCGGCTGCGCTCCTGGGGAAATAACGAAATTATTCCAACCGTTGAGGCATTTGCCCGCGTGATCCAATACATGGCGCTTAGCCAGGACAAGCGGGTGCTGGGCGTGGACCTCGGGGCGGCCAATGCATCCCTGGCAGTGACGTTTCCCAATCGCGTGGCTCAGACGCTGGTACGCACCGATCTTGGCATCGCCCGCGACCCCGAGGCTCTGATCCAGAAAATCGGAGCGGAGGCACTGGCAACCTGGGTTCCAGGCTTTTCCACCCCGCAGGAATTGGTCACGCACCTGATGAACCTGCTGCTCTATCCCGCACAGCAACCCATGACACGTGAGACCCTCTTGCTGCTCCAGGGCGTCGCGAGGGAGGTGCTGCGCCTACTCATCCAGGACGCCTCCGGGGCCTGGCCTACCCACTATCCGGGCCTGCTGCCGCCCTTCGACATCATTCTGGGAAGCGGGACCGTGATCCGGGAAGCCCCCCGTCCCGCGCAGGCCCTCTCGATCATGTTGGATGCCATTCAGCCCATCGGCATCACCCATTTTCTCCGCGATCATGTCAGTCTGGCCCCGACCATCGGGGCCCTGGCCGATTTTGCCCCGCACATCTCGGCCAGCCTCGTGGATGCGCAGGGATTCGAGAGTCTGGGCCTGGTCATTGCGCCCGTGGGTGTGGCACAGCCCGGCGACGAGATTCTACGCTTCCGGCTCACGCAGGCAGATGGAATCACGGAGGGAACCGTCGAGTACGGGCAACTCTATCGCTTTGCGACGACCCATCAGACCCTCCTTGAACTCCGCCCCTTGCGCGGTTTCGACCTGGGGCTGGGGCCAGGGGTTGGGGCCGAGTTCAGCCGGGTGGGAGACCTTGTCGGCTTCGTGATTGATGCGCGGGGTCGCCCCCTTGCCTTCCCGTCAAACCTTCAAGCCCGCCGCCGCCGTGTGGAGGAATGGTTGCTCTATGTTGGTGCCTGAGGCGTTACGTCCCCTAGATCGATATATCTCCGCCAAGACTTTTATCCGCCGCGAGCGCTCACTGGGTGGCACGGGCCATGTGCTCGTGCTCCCCGGCACCCATGTGGAGCCCGGCGATATTGTCGCAGAAGTCCAGGAAAGTGGACCCATTCGCGTCATTGACGCAGCACGCATTCTGGGTGTGGCTGCCAACAAGGTAGAAGAATTGCTTCAGGTCGCCGTGGGGGACGAGGTGGAGGAGGGGCAACTCCTGGCCCAACGCGGGCGCTTCCTGAAGCGGAGCCTGGTGTCTCCCCTCAGCGGTGTCATTTTTTACCTGGACGCGCGGGGACGACTCCTCGTTCGCAGCAACCCCATCCGCCAGCAGATCCGCGCCATCCTTCGGGGAACCGTGGTTTCCGTGGCAGTGGGCCAGGGAATTGTCATCGAGGCGCATGGAGCCCTGGTGCAGGGAATGTGGGGCAATGGCAAAGAAGATTTCGGGCTCCTGCGGATGTTGGTCAACGAGCCGAACGAGATTCTATTCGCCTCCGCCATCACAGCCGCCATGAAGAACACCATCCTGGTCGCAGGCCCCACCGTTGATGCGGCCGTCCTGGAAAAAGCGAGTACCGTTCAGATCAAAGGACTCATTGTTGGAAGCCTGGAGCTTGAGCTGATTCCCCTCGCACGCCAGATGCCTTACCCAATTATGCTGACGGAGGGCTTTGGCTACCTTCCCATTAACATGCCCGCCTTCAATGTGCTGGGGGAGCTGGACGGGAGGGATGCGGCCCTAAGTGCCCTCTACCAGCCCCGCGAGGGGAAACGTCGCCCTGAACTTTTCGTGCCCCTCTCAGGAAGCACGGAGGCCGTGCCCGCCGGGCCGCTCGCGCTGGGGGATCGAGTGCGACTCTTGAGCCAACCCTACCTGGGCCGCGTCGGAACCATCGAGGAGAGCGCGGGCATTCGGTACACGCTCGCCAACGAGTTGCACGTCGTCGCGTGTAAGGTCATGCTGGATGAAGGGAAAGAGGTGATTGTTCCCTACTCGAATATAGAGCGCCTCCTGCCGTGAAACAACCCCCCTATCGAACGGTCGCGCTTTCCCTGCTTGGCTTGCTGCTCCTCTCGCTCTGCCTGGCTGCCTTCTACCTCTTCTATCTGCGTCCCGCCGCCCTCCCTTACCCTTGGAACCTGTAACACGATAAGGTCCGCCATGATGAGCTACCCCGTGTCTGATGCCGATTCTACTAGCTGCCCTCCAGGGAAAGGGTGAAGGCTGATGGCTCCCGCGCGCCTTATCGAGCTTGCCCCCGATGCGCTCTACGTGCCCGGAGCGGTCAATGTGGGAGTCATTCGCAACGCAGCGGGCGAGGCACTGCTCGTGGATACGGGTGGCGACAAAGAGTACGGGCGGAGCCTGCGCAAGCTGCTGGAGGGGGCCGGACTGCGGCCCGTCGCCATCCTCAACACGCACTCTCACGCGGACCATTATGGGGGGAATGAGTATCTGGCTCGAAACCTCTCGCTCCCCGTCTGGGCTCCCGAGCTGGAGGAGGCCGTGCTCCACTACCCCTACCTGGAACCTATGTACCTCTTTGGCGGAGCAGCCCCGCTCGCCGGACTGCGCAACAAATGGTTGGAGGCGAAGTCATCACCCGTCGATCATATTTACGAGGTAGTGGATGGACCGTTAGTGGTTGGGCCGTTCGAGGTAATGCGCCATGTCACGAGCGGTCACGCTATGCGTCAGGTGGCCGTGGGCGTCGGAGCGGTCTGTTATGCCGCCGATGCCTTTTTCGGCGCGGAGGTGCTGGCGAAGTACGAGATTCCCTTCGTGCATGAGGTGGGGGGCCAGTTGGACTCGCTGGAACGGTTGCTCTCCCTCCCCTATGACATCTTTCTGCCCGGCCACGGCGAGCCAACGAGAGACATCGCTTTTGCCGTTGCCTCGAACCGCGCCGCCATCGAGCGAACCGCAGAATGGGTGCGCGGTGCCGTCACTGGAGGGGCCACGACCAGCGAGGTGGTTCACCGCGTCACGTCACGCCTAGCGGCTCCGCCCTCGACACTCTCGACCTATTTCCTCATGCACGCCTGTATCCTCGCCTACCTCACCTATCTCACCTCCCTCGGTGACCTCGCGCCCGTCGTTGAGGCGGGCGCGCTGCGCTGGGTAAAGACACCTTAGCACATGGCTGACGCGTCGCCGCTGGGCTGGACCACCAATTTCTGGAGCGTGGAGGGTGAGACTATTCGCCCCCTCCGCAAAGGAATCATGCGGGAAACCCCCTGGCCGCTCTTTGTTAATGAGCAGGAGTGGCTGACGCTGATCGCAACCCCGACCCAGCTGGAGCTGCTGGCGGTGGGCTTTCTCTACAATGAGGGAATCATTGAGTCGCTGGACGAGGTGCTCTCCGTCCGCGTCTGCGAGGACCCAGAGGCGCTCATCGACGTGCGGCTTGTGGGGGAGCGCTTGCTACCGCTCAAGCGCACGCTGACCAGCGGCTGTGGTGGCGGCATTACCTTCGCGGACCTCGCCGCCTCGCGCGAGCCGCTGCCCCTGACCCAGCAGTGGAGTCCCAAGGTCATCTATCGGGGGATGTCCAATCTGCTCGCCAGCGTGGCCGAGCCTTACCGTGCGGTGGGTGGCTTTCACTCCAGCGCGCTGGCTGAGCCGGATGGCACGTTGTGTTTCGTGGCGAACGATGTAGGGCGTCATAACACGATTGATAAGCTTGCAGGAGCGGTGCTCCTGCACGACCTGGAGCCGCGCGACAAGTTCCTTCTCTCGACAGGACGCATTTCCAGCGAGATGATCGGCAAAGCGGCAGGATTAGGGGTTTCACTGGTCGTCTCGCGCAATAGCCCAACCGCCACGACGGTGCAACTGGCACGAGAATGGCAGATTACCGTCGTTGGCTACTGTCGCGGGCAGCGCATGAATGTCTACAGCGCCCCGGAACGAATCGCGGGAAGGATGGAAGATGTTTCTGGAGAGTGAGCGGCTGCGGCTGATTGCCTGCCCAGCCGCTGTGGCGCGCGCCGCCATTGAGGAGCGAGGTAAGGCGGCGCGGCTGCTCGGTGCCGCGCTGGACGAGGCGTGGCCGGGCCCTGAGCTTCAAGATTTTCTCCCCTTCTACGCCGAGATGGTAGAAGAAGATGACTCGCTGCTGAGCTGGGGCATCTGGCTCATCGTGGAGCACGCCTCGCAGACGGTGATTGGCGATGTGGGGTTCAAGGGAAAACCCGATGAGACAGGCAGCGTGGAACTTGGCTACAGCGTGGTGCCCACGTTCCGGCGACAAGGCTATGCCAGCGAGGCGGCTGAGTGTCTGCTACGCTGGACCGTCGCCGTCTCTGATGTGACTCATGTGCGCGCGGAGTGCCTGGCCGAGAATCTTCCCTCGATTCGCACGCTGGAAAAGCTGGGTTTTACGCGGGTGAGCGAGGAGGGAGAAATGCTGTTGTGGGAGAAACTTTGATGGGCGGTATAACTATGGTCATACTCCAACCATAAAAACAGCTATTTCTCTTCCCGACCCTCTCTTTGAGGCCGCAGAACAGTCTGCGCAGGAACAGGACCTTTCCCGCAGTGAGTTCTATGCACGCGCCCTCCAGATGTACCTGCAAGCCCAATCGCTACCACGGGATTACAGACGCTCTCAACCAACTGTACGATGAGGAAGCCAGCGGGGGCGTGGCACGCCAAAATCGTCCTTCCTTGGCCCATT
>JACCSL010000076.1 GCA_013812995.1 Ardenticatenales bacterium
AGGGCAATCGCATACTCCAAAGATTTCGGTTCGCCACGCCCGCGCGGGGCTAAAGCCACCGCGCTACGATAGCAAAGCCCCGTTGGGGCTGGGGTCGTTAGCCCCAACGGGGCTTTGCTATCGTAGCCTGCTCCCTTTAGGGGCAGGCGGGCATCAGGGAGGAGAGCCTGGTGACAGGGAGTATGCGATTGCCCTGCGCCAATCGTCAGGGGGCTTGACGGGAAGACAAAAGCCCTCTTAAAATCATACGGTCTTTGTGTGCCTATGCGTTTCCTCTTTTGAGACCCTAGGCGAGTGAGGAGCGGCTATGTTGATTCTGCCGGGCTACCAACTGGGACAGGAACTCCATCGCAGTAGCAACTCCATCATCTATCGCGGCCAGCGCGAGGTGGATCAGGCTCCTGTGATTCTCAAGGTGCTGAACAAGAGCTATCCCACCCCCCTGGAGCGGGCTCGCTTCGAGTGGGAGCATGAGTTGCTCCAGCAGGTGACGGGGCCACGCATCATCGAGGGGTTTACGTTGCTGTCCCACCAGCATAGTCTGGTCCTGGTGCTGGAAGACTTTGGTGCCATCTCCCTCAAACGATGGATGCAGTCGCAGCCACTCCCCCTGGTGGAGCGGGTAGAGGTCACGTTAAGGGTGGCGGCGGCCCTGGCGAGCGTGCATGAGCAGGGCGTTATACACAAGGATCTCAACCCGACCAACATTGTACTCAACCCCACGACTGGACAGGTGAAGCTAATCGACTTCGGGCTCGCCACGACCCTCGCGCAGGAGGAGGCAACCCTGCAACGTGTGGAGAATATGGAGGGGACGCTCCCCTACCTCGCCCCCGAGCAGACCGGGCGCATGAACCGCGTGGTCGATTATCGTAGCGACTTTTATTCTCTGGGCGTTACCTTCTACGAGTTGCTGACGGGGCAGCTTCCCTTCCAATCCGCCGACCCGCTGGAACTGGTCCACGCGCACATCGCCCGTGACCCCGTTCCTCCCCACCAGCTAAGCCCCGATATCCCCCCTGTCCTCTCCGAGATTGTCCTCAAACTGATGGCCAAGTCTGCGCGCGCACGCTACCAGAGCACGCATGGCCTTCAGACCGATCTCGCCGAGGTGCTGCGCCAACTCCAGGCGACAGGCACGGTGGAGTCTTTCCCGCTTGGCCGCCAGGACCTTTCACCCCGCTTCCGCCTGTCTCAGACGCTCTATGGACGCGCGGTGGAGCTCGACGCACTGCTGACCGCGTTTGAGCGGGTCAGCGCGGGTGCGACGGAGTTGCTCCTGGTGACCGGCTATGCAGGCGTGGGCAAAACCGCCCTCATCAACGAGCTACACAAACCGCTGCTGGGGCGGCGCGGCTACTTCGTCTCTGGCAAATTCGACCAGCTCCCGCGCAACATTCCATATAGCGCCCTGCTTCAGACCTTCCGTGCGCTGGTGCGCCAGATTCTCACCGAGAGCGATGCACAGGTGGCGCGCTGGCGCGAGCGACTGTTGGCCGCCCTCGGGCCAAACGGGCAGCTTATCCTCGATGTCATCCCCGAGATGGAATTGCTCATTGGGCCACAGCCACCCGCCCCGGAGGTGGGGCCAACCGAGAGCCAACATCGCTTCCAGCGGGTGACGCAGACACTCGTGGCGGCATTTGCGGCCCCCGAGCATCCTCTCGTGCTCTTTCTGGATGATCTCCAGTGGGCAGACTCGGCCTCGCTGAAGCTACTCCAGCTCTTCCTGACAGACATCGAGCGCCAGCACTTTCTCGTACTGGGGGCCTACCGGGACGAAGAAGTAAGCGAGCAACACCCGCTCCTGCTTCTGCGCCATGATCTCCAGGAGGCAGCCATCGCTGTCACCACGCTGGCGCTTGCCCCGCTACAGGTGGAACATGTCGCGCAGTTCGTGGCGGACACCCTGCAAAGCGATGTCGCCACCGTGCAGCCGCTCGCTGACGTCGTGTTTGCGAAGACCCAGGGCAATCCCTTCTTCGTGGGCGAGTTTCTGCGCGCCCTGCACAAGGA
>JACCSL010000084.1 GCA_013812995.1 Ardenticatenales bacterium
GCCTGGCTCTCCTCATGGCAAGCCCCCGCGCCATCGAGGTCTGGCAGCAGCGGCGTGAGCCGGTTCGCTCGCTCTATTGCGACTGGAGCGAGTGGCTGCCCGTCATGCGCGCCTACGAGGAGGGCCGCCCGGCCTATTTCGCCACGCCGCCGGTCAACCTGATCAACGCTCTCTCAGTCAGTCTTCAACATATCCTTGCGGCGGGGATGGAGCACGTCTGGAGCCGTCACGAGCAGGTGGCAGACGCCTTCCGCGCTGCCTGGCAGGCGATGGGCCTACAGATGCTCCCCGCGCGGCCGGAGGTCGCAGCCAACACGCTGAGCGCGCTCTACTATCCCGAGGGCGTCGACGGCAGCGTACTGGGGCATATCCGCACCGAGGGCGTCGTCCTGGCGGGCGGACTGCACCCGGATATCCGAACACGCTACTTCCGTGTGGGTCACATGGGCGCGACGCGGGCCAACGATGTCCTGGCGACGGTGGGTGCCATTGAGCGGGGGCTGCAACAGGCAGGGGCCGCGCTGGAACCAGGAGCGGGGCTGGCCGCCGCCCAGCAGCAGCTTTTGCCAGGAGCTTTACATAATAGCAAAGTTGGAGAGAGGATCTGATGAGCGGATTTGTAGCGGAAGCAGGCGTTATTTTCGAGCGCAGCGAGCCGGGGAGGCAGGGAATTGAGTTTCCCGAGGTCGATGTGCCACAGAGCGAGTTGCCCGCCGGGTGGCGCAGAGAGGCTGATTTTCACCTGCCGGAAGTCTCCGAGCTGGAGATGGTACGTCACTTCACCCGCCTCTCGCAGAAGAACTTTGCCATCGACATTGGCTTCTATCCGCTGGGCTCTTGCACCATGAAGTACAATCCCAAGGTGAACGATGCCATCGCGAACCTGCCCGGTTTTCAGGATCTGCATCCCTATCAGGACCCCGCGACCATTCAGGGCGCGCTAGAACTGATGTGGGAACTTCAGGCGTGGCTGGGAGAGATCGCCGGGCTGCCGGGGGTCACGCTTCAGCCAAGCGCCGGGGCGCACGGGGAACTGACCGGAGCCCTGATCATCCGTGCCTACCATGAGGCCCAGGGTCGCCCACGCAAGACCATTCTGGTGCCCGACTCCGCGCACGGAACAAACCCGGCCACAGCAGCGATGGTTGGCTACGATACGCGCGAGATTCCGACCAATGCGCAGGGGAACGTCGATATCGATAAGCTGCGCGAGATGATGACTGAGGATGTGGCCGGGCTGATGATCACTAACCCCTCGACGCTTGGTGTCTTCGAGGAGCGTATTCAGGAGGTGGCGGACATCGTCCATGCTGGGGGCGGACTCGTCTACATGGATGGGGCCAACATGAACGCGATGGTCGGCATCGCCCGGCCCGGCGATATGGGCATGGACATTCTCCACTACAACCTGCACAAGACGATGACGGTGCCGCACGGCGGCGGTGGTCCTGGTGCTGGCGCGACAGCGGTGCGCGAGGACCTTGTGAAGTTCCTGCCCGTACCACTGGTGGAGCGCTCGGAGGATGGAACCTTCTATCTGGACTATGATCGCCCTCACACGGTTGGGCGAATCCGCGCTTTCTACGGTAACTTCAACAACATGGTTCGCGCCTTCGTCTACATGCGTGTGCTGGGCAAAGATGGCCTCCTCGATATGAGCCAGACAGCGGTGCTCAATGCCAACTACCTCAAGGAGCGGCTGCGTGGGATTTACCACTTGCCCCTGGACCGCACCTGCAAGCATGAGGTTATCTTTACCTCCAAGTGGCTGAAGGAAAAAACGAGCCATCTGGCGCACCCTGTCCGCACGTTGGATGTTGCCAAGCGGCTCCTGGACTACGGGATTCACGCCCCCACCGTCTACTTCCCGCTGACCGTCGAGGAGTGTATGTTGATCGAACCGACGGAGACGGAATCCAAGCGTACTCTGGACCGCTTCGTGGAGGTGATGACGCGCATCGCGGAGGAGGCCGAGGAGCAGCCAGAGCTCGTCACCGAGGCACCCCATAACACGCCGCTGCGTCGGCTGGACGAGGTGCGGGCCGCGCGCCACCCCGACCTACGTTGGCGACCCGGCAGCGAGTTTTCCACCTGATTGAACCAAATGGCGGCAAGGGGAGTATATTACACCAAGATACTCGCGCCTCAACCGATCCTGGGCCCCGAATGAATACACCCACAGACGTTACATTAGTCAAACGAGCCCTGGCGGGCGACCTTGCTGCCTTTGAAATTCTCTACAACCGCTATTCGGAGAGTGTCTTTCGCACGATTCAGGCGGTGGTCCGAGATCGGGCACAGGCCGAAGACTTGCTACAGGAATGCTTTGTGCGGGCCTATCGCAATCTGTATCGGGTGGACCAGAGCGTTGATTCACTGGCCCCCTGGTTGCACCGCATTGGGCTGAACCTGGCATACAACAAAGTCAGCCGCAAGAGTATCTCGCTCCCTGGATGGGAGGTCATGGCAAATATCCTGGCCTCCCCTCGCTTTGCGCCGGACAACCAGTCCGAGGATTCCGAGCTTCGGCACGCGGTATGGGATGCGATTGAATCCCTGGATGGCAAGTATCGGCTCGTGGTCGTGTTGTACTACCTTCAAGAACTGTCACTCAGCGAGATCGCCGAGCGACTGAATATCCCGGCGGGCACAGTGAAATCTCGTTTATTCTACGCCCGACAACTGCTGCGCCATGCCCTCGTTGATGATCGGCGTGTGGCTCATCTTGTGGTGTCTTATGGAACCCCGTAATACGATCGACTCCGAACCCCTGGACCAGGTAATCTCGGAAACCCTCCGCGAGCGGATGGGTGCTCCTCCCTCACGCGAGGTGTGGAGCCGAATTGCCAAGGATATAGCAAAGCCGCCCCCTCGCTCAACCTTTGAGATATTGCTGGCAATGTTCTATACGCCTGTTGCTCAGAGTGCCTTTATTGTGGCGATGTTGGTGGTGATCGTCGTACAGCCTGCTTTTTACTGGATCAACAAAGATTACCCGACCACTACGTTCGTTCTTCCCTACGCTCCCAGGAGCCGGCCCATCCCGGAGGGGGAACTGCACTTGAGCGCTCCTTTTGCCCGAGAGCAAGAGCAGGAAATTGCCTATTTACAGGTCGTTTTACCTCCTGTGGAAGCTCGCTAGCTTTCAAAGGGAAGGGCGGACTATTTCAGAAGCGGGAATTTCCCGCTTCTTTTTAATTATCCCTGGGGGCGGTGATTGTCTTTTCCTGCATCGGCTCTTAAACTCTGGCCCTTCCTTCCCGAGCGGATTATGGAGCGGTTCATGTATAGGGCAGTTATCTGGCTCATCCTCCTGCTACCCATTTTTACCTTACTGGCCTGTCGCCCTGAAACCCAGGAACCGGCAGGTCCCGTCGCGCCTATGGTGCTGGACTACCACTTTGCCGGGGAGCCCCTCACCCTTGACCCCGCTCTGGCAACGGACCGCGCCTCGCTGGATGTCATGGTCCATCTATTCGAGGGGCTCACCGCCTTCAATCCCGAGACCGTGCTGGCAGAACCCGCCCTGGCAGTGGATTGGGATGTGAGCGAAGATGGACTGACCTATACCTTCAAGATGAAGGAGAATGCGCTCTGGGTCAACCAGCAGGGGGAGCCGCAGCGCGAGGTCACGGCGGAAGATGTGACCTATGGCATCAAACGGGCCTGTAATCCAGCCGTGGTCGCACCGCTCAAAGAATTGCTCTTCGTCATCAAGGGATGCCAGGAGGTCAGCATCACTCAGGGCGTGCCAGACCTCGACCGGGTCGCGGTGCGCGCCATTGATCGATTTGCAGTGGAGTTTACCCTGGAATCCCCCGCTGCTTACCTTCCGGCGATCCTGGCGATGCCTGTGGCGCGTCCGGTGCCCCAGGAGATGATCGAGCAGTATGGGGAGGGCTGGACCGAGCAAGGAATCCTGCTGAGCAACGGCCCCTATCTGCTGAGTAACTGGGTTCCGGGTGAACAACTCACCCTTGAGAAGAATCCCTACTACTACGATGCTGCCTCCGTCGCCATCGTGCGCGTGAATGGGCACTTTATTCAGGACCCCGAAGAAGCACTGAGACTCTACCAGGCCCATCAGTTGGATGCGCTAAGCCTTGCTTCCGAGGATATCAAGCGTCTACTTCCCACCGAGAGCTCAAGAAGCGAGCTTACCCTTGTGCCAACCGCCTGTACCTATAGCTATGGTTTTACGCTGGTAAAGCCTCCGGTGGACAATGCGCGGGTGCGTCGGGCGCTCTCTCTGGCCATCGATCGGCAATGGTTGGTGGGGGAGGTGCTGGGTGACGGAGAATTGCCAGCTAGCCACTTTGTGCCCCGCACTGTCTTTGGGGCGCTGCCGGATACGATGTTGGGCGTCACCTTTGACCTCGATATGGCTCGCCGTCTCATGGCAGAGGCCGGGTATCCGGAAGGGCAGGGGTTTCCGCCCATTACGATCCTGCACCCCACCGGCGAGAGACATAGCCAGATTGCCACGGCGGTGGCTGCCATGTGGAAACAGGGGTTGAACATTGACGTGATTGTGCAGGCGCAGGAGCGTCCGACCTACCTGGAGAGCATCAAGGTGACCACACCCCTGAGCGATATCCCGCAGGTGTGGATGCTTGGCTGGTGCGCGGAGCTGCCGGATGCCCACGAGTGGCTCTACCGTATCTTTCATATCGAAGGACTGACGCCAGACGAGATTCCGTCCGCCCTGCCAGAGGAAGAGCAGATCACCGTGTGGCGCGGGTCGAACAACACCCGCCGCACCCCGAACCGCTTCGATGGTCTCACCGCCCAGGCCATCGCGGAGCGGGAGCCGGCCCAGCGACTAGAGCTGTATGCGGAGGCTGAGGAGCTGCTGCTGTTAGAGGAGGCCGTGCTGGCACCACTCTACCATCCCACGACCGCCACCCTGAGCAAACCGTGGCTGACCCGTACCTTCTTTCTTATCACAGGTCAGTCATTCAAGGGATGGACATTGGACATGGTTGCCAAAGAGCAGACCCTGCACCCACCGCAGGAGGGGCAGGAACGTTGATTGTCTGGCAACCTTTGGGGTAAACTACTAGGTATTCTCCTCATGGGCTGAAAGGAAGGCGACCATGCAAGTTTTGATTGTCGATGACGATGACGGCATCCGCAATCGGTTGATCGATATCTCAACTGCCAGGGGGCATGAAGTCGTGGTGGCCGCAACCCCCCAGCAGGCCCTTTCTTTTCTTCAGCGGGAGCGCTTCGACCTGATTTTTATGCGGTGGCATCTCGCCGAAGAGAGCCACCTGACCCATCTGCGCCATGTTCGCAGTGACCGAGTTCCCTATCACTCATACATTGTGCTCCTGGCCGCCCAGGAAGAGGCGGACAAGATCAATGCCGGGCTGAGTGCCGGGGCCGATAATTTCCTGTTGACACCCTTTGATCCCGCTAGCCTCCGTGTTTGTTTCACACTCGGGGAGCGGCTTGTGGAGCTGGAACGAAACCTATGGGAAATGCACTGCGAGGTCGAGCGCCTGGCGCTGTACGATACCACCACAGGGCTGCCCAACCACCCGGCTATCGAGGAGCGCGCCCGCGCCGAACTCAGCCGCGCCCAGCGAAGCCATCACCCCCTTGCCCTGATCTTGCTTGATCTGAGCTTCCAGTTACTGAGCGACGAGAATATTCATACCACAGGGG
>JACCSL010000145.1 GCA_013812995.1 Ardenticatenales bacterium
TGACGGCCGTCATCTGATTGACGAAGGGGGGAAGCAGCGCCATACAAAGCGGAAGCAGCCAGCGCAGAGGATGATCTGCTCCCGTCAGGCTCCGCGCGAAGTATGCCCCGATCAGGATGATCAACAGGAACATGAGTAGCGACACCGAACGGGCCAGGTAAAGCTGGGTGGTAAAGTCCAGATGGCGCGCCAGGCGGAGCGGCAGGCTGACAAGCAGATAATAAACAGGCGGGTGGGGTAACTCCGAGATGCCGATGTAGATCCGGCCCACATCGGTCAGCAGATCGGGGTTGGTCAGGTTCCAGTAAAAATGGTGTGCTACCATAGAGGCAGCCACCTCTCGCCGCATCAATTGCTCCTCATCGCCCCGCTCGGGGAGCCCGCTACGGTTGGCGAGGAGCCAGGCATACTCAAAATGGGTGGGCTCGTCGTAGTGCTGCCAGGGGGGAAGCAGGAACATGTATAGCAGCCCCTGGAAGAGCGCGATGGCTAGCACGAGAAAAAGTTTGCCGCGCTCCGTGAGCGTAAAGGATGTTGTTGAGTTAACCATTATTTTTCCTGGGGGAGTCTGTGGAGGCACGACATTTTGCCACGGTGAGAGTCTGTTCAAAAATATGAGAATATGTGCAATGTCATATCAGTTTGTGACGGCAAGGAGCCGAAATTGCTTGACGCATCAATCAGGCACCCTATAATCACTCCGACTTGCAACCTCTCTGCCCCACACTTGACTAAGGGCGTAACATGACCCTGCATCTGCTAAGCCTGGATTTTCGTCGTGCCCCGCTCTCCCTTCGTGAGCAGGTGGCCTTTGCAGAGCATAGTCTGCCCCAGGCACTCCGCGCCCTTCAGAAGGCGGGGGCGGCAGAGGGGGCTATCCTCAGCACCTGCAATCGCGTTGAACTGCTGGCTCAGCTGTCTGATAGCCTGGAGGGTGCAACGTTCCTCCTCGACTTTTTGAGCCAGTGGCACCAGCTTCCCCAGGACGCGCTGCGACCCTACTGTGTGCATCGCACGGACGAGGCAGCGGCCCGCCACCTCATTCGCATTGCCTGTGGGCTGGAGTCACTCGTGCCAGGCGAGATGCAGATTCTGGGACAGGTCAAGGAGGCGGCACGCGTCGCGCGCGAGTCTAACACGCTGGGCGCGCTGGATCGGCTCATTGCCAGGGCGCTCGGGGCGGGTCGCCGGGCGCGGAGCGAGACAACCATCGCGCAACGGCCTGTCTCTATCTCTCATGCAGCGGTGGCGCTCATTCAGGCGCAGTTTGGCAAAGAACTCGCCGGGCGCAGCGTGCTGCTGATTGGCTCGGGCAAGATGGGCGCGATTGCGGCGCAGCAGTTGCACAAGGCTGGAGCCACCCACTTTATTGTTGCCAACCGCACCCTGGAGCACGCCTGTGATTTGGCGCGCCGCTGGGATGGCACGGCCCTCTCGCTGGACGAGATTCCCGAGGCCCTGGCCCAGGTAGACGCGGTCATCGCGGCGACGGGCGCGCCCCATCTGATTGTCTACTCCCAGGATGTCATCGCCGCGATGGCGAAGCGCGCCGGGCAGTCGCTGCTGCTGATCGATCTCGCGGTCCCGCGCGACATCGACCCCGAGGCGGGCGAGATTCCGGGGGTGACCCTCTGCGATGTGGATGGCTTGCAGGCAGTGGTCAGCGACAGCATCGCCCTGCGCAACGAGGAGCGCGATGCCGTGGAGAGTATCGTTCAAGAAGAACTGGGCAAATTTCTGACGGACCAGGCCGCGCGGCGCGTTGCCCCGACCATCGTTCGCCTGCGTCGCTTCGCGGAGCAGATTCGCGAGGCCGAGGTGGAAAAAGCCCTGGCCCGCCTCAGTCACCTGAGCGAGCAGGAGCGCGCCATCGTCGAGGCGCTGAGCCGGGGGCTGGTGAACAAGCTGCTCCACGAGCCAACGGCCTGCCTGCGCGAGAAAGCGGTGACGCAGGAGGGAGCCCATTTTCAGGAAACCCTGGAGACGCTTTTTGCCCTGGAAGAGGGGCGCGAGTGATCGTGCTCCGCGTGGGCACACGCGGCTCTCCCCTGGCCCTGACCCAGACCGACTGGGTGATCGAGCGGCTGCGTGCAGCGCACCGGGGCCTCCTGGTGGAGCGCATCATCATCGAGAGTGAGGGAGATCGTCTCCGCGAGGCATCGCTGCTGACCATTGGCGGGCAGGGGGTCTTCACGCGGGCGCTGGAGCTGGCCCTGCTGGACGGGGAGATCGACGTGGCCGTTCACTCCTTGAAAGATTTGCCCAGCACTCTGCCTGAAGGATTGTTTCTCGCGGCCACGCCCGCCCGCGAGGAGAGCCGCGACCTGCTCCTCACCCGTAATGGCCTCTCGCTCAGCGACCTGCCAGAGGGGGCCATCGTTGGCACCGGGAGCCTGCGCCGCCGGGCGCAACTCCTCGCCCAGCGCCCCGATCTGGCAATGAAGGACATTCGCGGCAATGTGGATACGCGCCTTGCCAAGCTGGAGCGCGGCGAGTACGACGCCATCGTCCTGGCCGCCGCCGGGCTGAGTCGGCTGGGCTGGCTGGAGCGCACCCCGAGCCAGCCGCTCGGCCTGGAAGTGATGCTCCCCGCGCCTGCCCAGGGCATCCTGGGGCTAGAGTGCCGTGAGCCCGACGAGGCCACGCGTGGCCTCCTCTCGGCAATCAACGACGATAGCACCCTCGCGGCGGCGACAGCGGAGCGTGCCGTACTGCGCCGCTTTGGCATCGGCTGCCGCCTGCCCCTGGCCGCGCTGGCAACCGCCGAGGGCGATACCTTGACCGTCCAGGCGCGCGTGCTCGCGTCTGATGGTCATCTGGCCTTCAACGCGGTCACATCTGGCCCACTTGCCGATGCGGCGGCGCTAGGGGAACAGGCGGCGGAGCAACTGGTGACTCAGGGTGCGCTGACGCTCCTGGAGGATTTGCTTTGATCCAGACGCAGCCCCTTCAGGGCAGGCGCATCGTTGTGACCCGCGCCCAGGGCAGCGACCTCGTGCAGCGTCTGGTCGCTCTCGGTGCGCAGCCCATCGAATTCCCCGTCATTGAAATCGTGCCGCCAGAAGATGGCTATGCCGCGCTGGACACGGCCCTTGCCACTGTGGCGAGTTATGACTGGCTTGTTTTTACCAGCGCCAACGCGGTAGAGCCCTTCTGGGAGCGGCTGAGCGCGGCAGGCAAAGGAGCCGAGTCCCTGCGTCACCTGCGC
This sequence comes from Ardenticatenales bacterium, assembly GCA_013812995.1. Lineage (GTDB taxonomy): Bacteria > Chloroflexota > Anaerolineae > Ardenticatenales > Ardenticatenaceae > JACCSL01. The sequence continues at coordinate 3,209 of JACCSL010000145.1, forward strand.
CTCGCGGCAGTGGGCAGCGCGACAGCGGCGGCGCTGGAAGCGCGCGGTCTCACCGTGGATATTCTCCCCGACCGCTTCGTGGCCGAGAGCCTACTGGCGGCGCTGGAAGCCGAGGGAATCGTGGGCAAACGCTTCCTCTTCCCCTGCGCTGCCGGTGCCCGCGCGACTCTCCCGCAGGGATTGGTATCGGCGGGTGGGCAGGTAAGCGCGCCCCACGCCTACCGCACCGTCGCCGCCACCCCCGCCGATACCGTGCTGGCCGCGCTCGACGAGGGCGTGGACATGGTAACCTTCCTGAGCGGGAGTGCCGTGTGCAACTTTGTCGAGCAGGTTGGCCCGTTACGCCTTCAGCGACTACAAGAAAAAAGCCGCTTCGCCGCGATTGGCCCCGTCACCGCGCAGGCCGCGCACGAGGCAGGGCTGACCGTGGCAATAGAGCCAGCGGAACACACTGCTCGCGGCCTTGTTGCTGCGATTGTTGATTATTATAGCCATCCTATTGAGACGTGATGTAGGAGGCAAACGTAAAACGTAAGTGCTTCTGCCGGAATTTGTGGTTTGGAAGAGAGGAAGCGTGCTAGCGGAGCCCTCTCCCCGGCCTTCGGCCACCCCTCTCCCGATTTCGGGAGAGGGGACACGGAGCGCAGCGACGTGGGGGAGAGGGCCATCCCGCAGAGCCATGACTCAACCACAACTTCCAGCAGAACCAGCAACGTAATGCGTAAAACGACATTGCCGTAAATTGCGTTTTACGTTTTACGTTTTAATACCCATTCGCCATTCATTTATTATTCAATAGTTGTCGCTATCCCTGGAGCACTAACGAATGACCCCTCCCGCCGAGCCAACCTCCCGATTCCTGCGCGCCGCACGCCGCCTGCCGGTTGACCGAACCCCCGTTTGGCTCATGCGGCAGGCGGGGCGTTACATGGAAGAATATCAAGCGATTCGTGCCCAACACAGCATGTTGGAGGTAATCCGCACCCCGGAGTTGGCCGCCGAGGTCACGCTCCAGCCGCTGCGCGCCTTTGAGTTGGACGCGGCGATTATCTTCGCCGATATCCTGCCCCCGCTCATCGGCATGGGGCTCGACCTGGATTTCATCAAGGGTGAGGGGCCGCAGATCAACAACCCGCTTCGCACGACCTATGATATCGATATGCTGGCGACTCCCCCCGCTGCCCAGACGCTGGGGAGCACGCTGGAGGCGATTCGCCTGGTCACGGCAGAGCTGGGGCCGCGCGATATTCCGCTGATTGGCTTCGCGGGAGCCCCGTTCACCCTGGCGAGCTACGCCATCGAGGGCGGCGGCTCGCGAAACTACGAGCGAACGAAGGCGATGATGTACGGGGAGCCCGCCGCTTGGAAGCGACTCATGGACAAGCTCGTGACGGTCCAGGCGGACTATCTGCTGGAGCAGGCGAAGGCGGGTGCATCGGCGCTCCAGCTCTTCGACTCGTGGGCCGGGGCGCTCAGCAAGCGGGACTACATTCGCTACGTGCAGCCCTACAACACGGCGCTCTTCAAGATGGTGGCGCGCGCCGGGGTGCCGCTCATCAATTTTAGCACCAAGACGAGCAGCTACATCGAGGAAGTGGCCGCGTGCGGCGGCGATGTCATCGGCGTGGACTGGCAGCTTCCGCTGGAGGAAGTTTGGGGGCGCATCGGCTATGAGCGCGCGATTCAGGGCAATTTAGATCCGGTGGCGCTCCTGGCCCCCTGGCGTGAGCTACGGGTGCGCATCGACGAGGTGCTGAGCGGGGCAGAGGGTCGCCCTGGTCATATCTTCAACCTGGGGCATGGCATCCTGCCAACCACCCCCATCGAAAATGTGCGGCGGCTAGTGGACTACGTTCATGAGTGGGGCGCTGTCTGAGCGCCCCATCTCACGTCTCTTCCCACTCCGTGGTAGCGTCTAACAACTCGTTCTCCTCTTGGGCGGAAATGATCCCTTTTGTCAGCTCCTTGCTGCTCTCATTTCCGTTTGTAGTCCCCGTTACCTGGGTGACCTTGAGAATCGAGTCCCCACGCTCACAGCCGCAGTGGCTCATCGCCAGCCGCAGATAGGGGCGGGGTGTGGAGTCCACAGTGATGAGCGTCCCTGCCCGCTTGTAGCTTCCTTGCTGGAGGAGTGCCATAAAGGAGTCGGCGAGCGCTCCCGTGACATACCCGATAGATTCAGCCGCATACCAGCTCCGGCAGGTCGGGCAAAAGGAGTTATCGGTTTGGAGCTTGACGACGACCATTGCTGCCCCGATGAGAAGCCCAACATCGAGGAGTAGATAGAGCCAGAAGCCAGGGCCTCGAAGGGTAAATGTTGAACTTCTCGCGACGCGTCCGATTCCGATTCCCTCCTGCGCCTGTAGCTTCAGGTAGCCCCAATAGCCGGGTGAGCCTGTGTTCTCTATCAGAAAGTAGTCGGTAAATTCCTCAAAGTCCGTCTGCTCTATTTCCCCAAATCTTTCCTCCAACGCGCCCCGCATCTCACGCTTGAAGGATTGATAATCAAAGAACTGTGACGTGCCGTAGATTGTAAGGCCCATGAGTAGGGCACAACTCAAGGCAAAGGTGGGATTGGGCAAACCCCGCTTTTTGATATAGTCGGCGAGGAGCTTGCCAGCAATGCCGCCGAGGACAAGAGGAAAAACAATGGGCAGGTAGATGAACATGGCGACGAGGGCCAGGAGTAGTCCATACATGATCCCACCTACCAACGCCCAAGCAATCAGCAAGAAGCTCCAGAGATTGAACTGAAATTCTGTATAGGGTTGATACGCTCTCATGTGAACTCCCCAAGCAAAAGAAAAAGCGCGCCCTTGGAGGACTTTCCAAGGGGCGCGAGATGCTACTACGCGGGCTTGTAGGCCCCTCGGATGCGGAACATATACTTGGTCGTGAGCCCGTCCGGCTTGTAGATTTCCCGCCAGAGATACACCACATTGTCGCCGTCATGGGCGCGACCCACGCGGTAGCCGTAGGGATCGTTGACAATCCAGCCGTACAGTTTCGTGTTGGGGTCGTAGTAGTAGCCGCGAACGACGATGAGGTGTCCCCAGCCAAAGACATTGCCGCTGATGATCACCGGATGGCCCTCGTCCAGCGAGGCTTTGACATCCTCCTGCGTGGGCTTCCAGATGACTTCCACCTGGTTTTCTACGGGCGTCATAAAGCTTTCCAGCACGGGGATGACACCTTTTTTCCCGCCCTTGCTCCCTGGGATCGCGACCCAGCCCATCCCGCTGACATAGTCCAGCGCGGTGCCATAGATGCCCTGCGCCTTGCCATTGCTGGGCGTGCCCGCCGACTGGTCGAAGGTGCGCCCGCTGTGCGTGAACGGATTCGAGACGTACCAGCCGTACGGGCTCTCGTGCGGCTGCGGCTTCGAGGCGGTGAAGGGCTTCGGCTCCAGCAGGCCATAGTACGCCAGCACCATTGTGCTGCTCGCAGCCCCGCAGGCATACTCCCCATTGAAATTATTGGCGGTGTCCCAGAGTTGATGAATGTAGGGCACCTCCAGGTTCACATCTGAGACAGGCGGCTCGCGCAGGCTGCGTCCCTGCGCCTCGATCTCGCGCATCTCTGCCTCGGTGGGCGGGGGCGGATATTCCAATCCCTCTTCCATCTCTCGGAAACGTGCGGCCTCTTCGGGGGTCATCTCGGCAATGGGCTCTTCAGGCTCAATCATAGGTAGCTCCTTTCAAGAAACTCGAGTATAAGCGGGCGCGAGTCGTGGCGTCAATGGCCCTACTTTCAGCGGAGATCAACACCTGGGAGCCGCGCCCGCTGGAAAATCGCATCAACTGCCTGTGAATGCGCATCAACCACATACCCGAGGGTTTGGCGAAATTTTCCTCCCGCTGGTGCACTACTGGGTGTGGAACCACACTATGCATTTAGCTGGCTAGTTTTCAACGAGGGCAAAGCATTTAGAGCACGACTAGAGCCGACATTCCGCATAGAACGAGCGTTCTTTGATAATTAAAGGCTAAATTGAGGCGAAGTTGATCCTAATACTCTCATTTCGCGTAAAATTTACGGCCAAAAACCGAATTACTTCCACCTACATATAGTGCCTCCATCACGGATACCACTACATATAGGATTCGAGAAAGGCAAGGAGTGATTCTGTAGTAGCGCGAC
>JACCSL010000012.1 GCA_013812995.1 Ardenticatenales bacterium
GCATGGAATGCGTGGGCTTCCTGGCGCTAACGTCTGTGACAAAGTTCTCTCTAAATTCCCGTAGTAATGGATAAAATTGCCCTCAATACTCTTTTATTCTTATGGAAGAGGAGATCGACATGCCCAACATCAAAATTCGCCTGCAAGGGCTACCCAAGGATGTAGACACATGGGCGGAGTTCCTGCGCGCCCTTGGCACGATACGAGAGGAAACGGAAGATATGGAAGACCCCGAAAATTCCTACCTGGTGATCCGCCAGATCACGGCCTCGCTGCAACCTGTCGAGAGCCATCCCATTGACCTTGCGATTCTTGAGAAGCTCATCAGCTATTTTCGTGGCGATTTTTCGGAGTCCGGCAGCGAAGAGGACGCGGAGCAGGAGTAGTCATCGCTTCCACCCTTTCCCCGGCAGGAAGTCAGAGAGCGCTTCCCTATGTCCTCACTCCTTGAGACACTTGTCAGCTACGTGCCCGCGCCAGTCGTTCGCCGCCTGGCGACCAACCCCATACCCATTACTGCGCCTATCGCGGAGCGCTTTTCGGCTGCGGTGCTTTTCGCCGACATCTCCGGTTTTACGAGGCTAAGCGAGCGGCTGGCCCAACGCGGGCCAGCCGGAGCAGAAGCCCTGACACAGGTTCTGAATGACTATTTTGGGCGACTGATTACACTCGTCACCGAGCATGGGGGGGAGATCGTCAAATTCGCGGGCGATTCCCTACTCGCGCTCTGGCCTACTGCCGACGAGACAGGGGCACGACAGGCCCTGCGCCTTCGCAGTGCAACCCACCGGGCGGCACAGTGTGCGCTTGCCATCCAGGCAACGCTTCATGATTACCGTGCCGCCGAAGGGGTCCTTCTTTCCCTAAGGGTCGCCCTGGGCGCGGGCGAGGTTTTTACAGCCCATATTGGGGGCGTACATGGGCGATGGGAGTTTCTCGTCACTGGTACACCCCTGGTTCAGGTCGCGAGCGCCGAACGCGAAACCAAACCGGGCAAGGTGGTTCTTTCCGCTGAGGCGTGGGTCATGATGAGCAAACATGCCAAAGCGCACCCTCTGTCCAACGGAAATATGCAGTTGGAGACAATCTTTGACCCCCTCTCGATCATACCCGCCGCTCTTCCACCCCTCTCCCCGGAGATGGAAAACCCGCTCCGGGCCTATCTTCCCGGCGTGGTCCTGGCCCGCCTCGCGGCAGGGCAGAGTAGCTGGCTGGCCGAGTTGCGCCGTGTCACGATTCTCTTCATTAATTTCCCCGACCTGACCTACGAAACCCCCCTCGCTGAGGCCCAGCAGCTAATTCGCACCCTGCAATCGATCCTGTATCGCTACGAGGGTAGCGTTAATAAGATTACGGTGGATGATAAGGGCGTTACGATGGTCGCGGCCTTCGGGCTGCCGCCGCTGGCGCACGAGGATGATGTCATTCGCGGTGTGCAGGCCGCGCTCAGTGTGCAGGAAGCTCTGCACGAGTGGGGGACACGCACGGCGATAGGCGTCACCAGCGGGCGTGCCTTCTGTGGCTCCGTGGGGAGCCCCACCCGTCGTGAATATACGATGATTGGCGATGTGGTGAATCTGGCGGCCCGCCTCATGCAGGCCGCCCCCAACGATATTCTCTGTGATGCGACTACCTATCATGGGGCGTCCGCCCAGGTTGTCTTCGAGATTCTGGCTCCCATTACTGTCAAGGGCAAGAGCGAGCCTATCCCGATCTATCGTCCCAGCTTGAAGACTCCTACCCTGCGTATTCACCGACCCGAGGCCCAGAGCGCCCAGAACAAGGCGGAGATGGTCGGCCGCATGGCGGAGCGAGCGCAGGTCTCTGAGGAGATTCAGGCCCTGCTGCGGGGTGGCGAGGGCGGTATTATCATCGTTGAGGGCGAGGCGGGTATCGGCAAATCGCGGCTGGTAGAGGATATCTTGCAGAAATCGCAGGCGGTTGGCGTCGCTAGCCTGCTCGGGGCCGCCGATGCGATTGAGCAGTCGACACCCTACCATGCCTGGCGCGCTATTTTTAGCCAGGTGCTCGACCTGGAGATGCTGGCCGATCTGGAGACCCGCCGCCGCCATGTGCTGGAACAAGTGGCAGAAGACGCTGACCTGCTGCGGCTGGCCCCCCTGCTCAACACAGTGCTTGCCCTGGACCTTCCCGAGAATGAGGTCACGGAGCAGATGACAGGGCAGGTGCGCGCCGACAATACCCGCGACATCCTGCTGAAATTGCTACAAATCTCAGTGAACCAGTCGCCCAAGCTGCTGATCCTGGAGGATAGCCATTGGCTGGACTCGGCATCCTGGGCACTGGCTGGGCTGGTAGCCCAACGCATTCACCCCTTGCTACTTGTTATCGTCACCCGCCCTCTGACCGACCCCCTACCTGTCGAGTACAGCCAACTGGTGCGTACCCCTGGTATGCATCGCATTATCCTGGATAGCCTCTCCGTGGAAGAGGCATTGGCCCTGGTCTGTCGTCGCCTCAGCGTGGGAAGTCTGCCGGAACCCGTTGCGACCCTCATTGGCGAGCGCGCGGAGGGCCATCCCTTCTTTAGCGAGGAGCTTGCCTATGCACTTCGGGACGCGGGCCTGATCGTCATCACGGATGGGGAGTGTCGGATGGCCCCAGGGGCGGGAGACCTTCGCGCTCTGGACTTCCCCGACACGGTCCAGGGGGTTATCACCAGTCGCATTGATCGGCTGACCGCCTCTCAGCAGTTGACCCTCAAGGTGGCCAGCGTGATTGGCCGCGTCTTCTCCTTCAAAACCTTGCAGGAGGTTCATCCCATCGAGGCGGATAAGCCGCACCTTACCGACTACATCAATGCTCTGGCTCGGTTGGACATCACGCCTATGGAAATCCCGGAGCCGGAACTGACCTACATTTTCAAGCACATCATCACGCAGGAAGTGGCCTACAACATGATGCTTTTCTCGCAGCGCCGGGAATTGCATCGCGCGGTGGCGGAGTGGGCCGAGCAAAACTACCAGGATGATCTCACTCCTTATTACCCACTCCTCGCGCATCATTGGGGTAAGGCGAATGTAGCGGTCAAGACGCTCCACTACCTCATCAAGGCAGGCGAGCAGGCGCTCCACAACTATGCCAACGAGGAGGCGGTGACCTTCTTCAGCGCGGCACTAGCCCTGGACGCCCAAGCAGAGAAGGCATCGGACAAGTTGCAGCGCGCCTACTGGGAGCTGCAATTGGGAAAAGCCTATGTCAACTGGGTCCGATTTACCGAGGGACGGGTCCATCTAGAGCGCGGCCTGGCGCTGCTGGGCGAGGGAGTACCGACCAATAAGCTCTCCCTCGTGGGCTCCCTGCTCGGTCAGACCCTTGTTCAGGTCCAACATCGATTCCAACCGAGTCGTTATGTGGGTCGCCGCGCCGAGGAGCAGCTAACCCTGCTGGAAGCCTCGCGGGCCTATGAGGGGCTGGCCACCGTCTACTACTTCATCAACGATACACTGCTGACCCTCTACGCCGCCATTCGCTCCCTGAACCTGGCCGAGGCAGCGGGTCCCTCCTCGGAACTGGCACGGGGTTATGCCACGATGGGAACCATTGTGGGTTTTATTCCCCTGCACGGGATGGCTGCCTCGTACTGTCAATGGGCGCTGGATGGGGTTCAGGATAGTAGCAATCTTCCCGCCCGCGCCTGGGTCTCCCTCCTGACAGGTATCTACTACAGCGGAGTGGGAGATTGGGCAAGGGGGGATAGCCTGTTCAACCAGGTCATCGATATTTCAACGCATCTGGGAGATCGAGCGCGCTGGGACGATGGGGTGGGCAATCTGGCCCTGGCTCACTATTTTCAGGGAAACTTCGAGCGCGCCCTGTCGCTATCGGAGCAGTTCTATCATTCGAGCTGTCGCCGGAATGATGCTCACAACACAGGCTGGGCGCTGCGACAGAGAATCTACTCTCTCCTATTATTCAATCGACTCGACGAGGCAATGAGCTGTGTTGAGGAGTGGCACGTTGTCCTCCAGCACGAGACAGGTGGGGTGGTGGATGAGCCCCTGAAAATCGACTACCACGCCCTGCACGCCCTGCTCCTATGGCGCAGGGGGGAACAAGAGCAGGCAGCCAGGGTGGCACGCGCGGCGCTAAATCTGCTGGCAAAAACACCGCCAACCTCCTACCTCTCTTTGCCAGGATATGCGGCAGTTGCCGAAATATTTTTATCGCTCTGGGCATCTGGTGGCGTTGTGGAGGGGAGCACGTCGAAGGCTGAGGCGAAGCGAGCCCTCAAGGCGATGGACGGCTATGCGCGTGTCTTTCCGATTGGACGGGCGCGCACCC
>JACCSL010000162.1 GCA_013812995.1 Ardenticatenales bacterium
TTCTCACCCTGACCAGGTCATGCCGCCGGGTTTGCCGGGGATGCGGATGGGGCGAGGCTTGGGGCCATTGGGGCCCGCAGCGATGGGTGCGTTTTTCTCGCTGACGGTCACATCACTCTTAAGTCGGTCAGTGCTGACAGAACTCTGGTTCCCCATCAGAAGGGCGACAGAAAGAGTGACAGTGAGCAAGAGCAGGCAAAAAAGTACACGCCCTGAGTGGAGAAGGGGTTGGAGAGATCGCACAAGTTGTGGCATGACAATACCCCCGGGAAATAATGGATGGAATGAATGTTGTAGCTGATAAAAAGCAACTTCTATGCCGTACGTTGCCGTTTGTTTTTAGTAAGCTTAAGGACTATCGGGACAAACAAAACCCTCGCCAATGGCGAGGGTTTGATTGAGTGGTAGGCGTCATAGCCAGAGGACATGCGGGGGCAAAGGAGGTCGCACCTGCTGTTTGCGCTTGCCTGGTTCTTTCGAGTAGAATACGCGCATGGTTTCACCTCTCATCCAGGTGGAGTCAAGGCCCCGGTGTCGCTTCAAATTAGGCACCGGGGCCGCTCTATTTTTTCCTCACAGACGTTAGCGCCAGGAAGCCCACGCATTCCATGCGTGGGAGGAATCCTAAAGGAGGCTTCGCACTGGCGCGGCCTTGAAAAAGCATCGCCATCCAACCCTCCTGACTGCTCCTTTCTAAGAATAGGCATAGCCATCGACGCGGTGGAGAAGGCGGCAGTAGCGATAACTGATGCCCTCCACCAAACCACTGGCGGTGCGGATATTGAAACTGCCGGAAGCGCGCACGGCGACGCGCCCGACATAGGTGCCCTGCTTCGCCTAAAGCGCCTACTGTTGGTTTGCCGCTGGGCACGACCGCTTTGACGATGTCGCCGGTCTGGAAGCCCTGCACCCGCTTGGCCTGTTTGGCGCGCGTGCGCGGAAAGCCGTACTTGTCCATCGCACACATCTGGCGCGACCCGTGACCCGTGGCGCGAATCTGGAGGGGGCGTAACGTGCCCGAGGTCCAGAGTACCTCGGGCGTGCTGGCTCCGACACACGCCGCATCGAGCCAGTGCGTTTTGGGCAAGCCGCGCATGCTGCGATTCCATTTGGTACGCCCGCCCGTGCCCACTTCCAACGGCAACCCGAGGGCTAACAGCGCCTCGTAGAGCGCCCAGCGGGTGCTATTGACCACCGCCGCATCTTTGAGCGGCGTTTTGGCTTGCGCCACAATCCGTGCCAAGCGGGCCGGGTCATGCGCCAAGAAGTCGCGGACATTGTGGTTGCTCTTTTTCTGATTGCAGGGGACACAGGCCAGGGTCAGGTTGCTGACGCGGTGACTTCCCCCCCGATCCCGCGCGACGATATGATCGATTTCTAGCGGGACCTGCGTCGCGGCGCAGTAGGCGCACTGCCGCCCCCACTTCTCCAGTACATACTGCTTGACCTCGTAGCCCGCTAACTCGCCCTGTTGATATTCGACGCCGCTGATTTCGGGGTTTTGCAGCGCCTGGGTATCAAAGCGGGCCAGTTCCAGCGCCAGCGCCTGGATCGGACAGAGCTGACAGAGCCGCCGCACCCAGATCATGATATTCTCTACCCGGCTTGCCACCGAGGGGGGCAACCAGCCTGCGCGCCGTCGGCGGTTGAGAAAGCGCGGCTTGCGGTAGCGCGTCTTGCGGCTTCGGCGATTGCCCCGCACGCTGGCCCGTTGGACAAGCGCCGCGCGGATGGGCTCGCCGCGATGCGCCACCTCTGCCGCCCAGACAATCTCGCCGCTGGCATCATGGACAATCGCCAGCCCGGAGACCTTGCTGCCGGGGTCGATCTTGAGGCGCAGCGGGGGCGCGACCGGCTCCTCCACCGCGCGCAACAAAATGATGGTAAACGGGTAAGCCCGATAGAGCGCCGCCTGCCCGTCGCGCAGCAACTTACGCGCCTTGGCCGGATGGCAGGGCGCGAGTGGCTGCTTGGTCGTATCTAGCACGAAGACTTTGTTCATATGAAGAACCTCTACTTGCGTAGGTAATGTGTGCCTCGCCAATGTTGTTCTGGCTTTTTACGCCTAGCGCACTGTGTCCCTAGACCCTCGGGTTGCTTAACGCTAGGCGATAGAGCTTGGGGCTGGCACGTCGGGTAGGAGGAGCACGTTGCCGTGCTCCTCCCCCCTCAGAACCGTGCGTGCGAGTTTCCCCGCACACGGCTCAAGCAGGCTGCGTTGCGTCCGCTTCATGTTTCCTTCGCCGGACGCCCTGAAAATCCGTTGTCGCAAGTTACGCACCACCCGATGGGCACGCTGCCAGTCGATAGCGTTCCATTCGGTCGGTTCCTTGGCTC
>JACCSL010000170.1 GCA_013812995.1 Ardenticatenales bacterium
TTGACCGTCACCGCCACCTGCCGCCAACAGCAGCGCCCGCTCCTCCCCTTCTTATCCGACTCCCTCGCCGCTCACTGGGCAGGACAGCAGGCCCCCTCCCTTTTTCCTACCCCCTGAACTATTACCATGCGAATCAATCTACCTTGCTTCGATTTGATGAGCCAGAAGAATACAGCGTCGAATTTTTCCGTTTATTTCACGGCAAGACTGTGCCTTATAGCGTTCTCCAAGATTATGCTCTTAACGAAACGGTTTTTACGACACCAAACGGCATCTTAAAAGAAATGGAAAACAAGCGATTGATTGCTCGTGTTCATAGATTCGATGGTGTTAAACGCCGACAAGGTTCGTTTCAAGAGGGCGATCTTATTGAGTTTTCAAAGACCGAACCTCTCGCGCAGCAAGGTTTTAGCCTAGACCTATAGGCTATGGAGGATCAATGTCTACAGGCAGCAAGATAGAATGGACGGATGCAACCTGGAACCCCGTTACAGGTTGTCTAGAGGTCTCGCCAGGATGCGATCATTGTTACGCTCGGACCTTCGCTGAGCGTTTTCGAGGTGTTCCAGGTCATCCCTATGAACAGGGATTTGACCTGCGACTTTGGTATAATCGACTAGAGCACCCACTGAAGTGGAAGAAGCCGCGTCGCATTTTCGTCAATAGTATGTCTGACCTCTTTCATAAGGACGTACCCGAGGAGTTCATCCGCGAAGCTTTTGAGGTCATGAAACAAGCGGATTGGCACAACTTCCAGATACTTACCAAGCGCCCTCAGCGACTGGCCTCCCTTGCCTCTACTCTACCCTGGCCGCCGCATGTGTGGATGGGGGTGTCCATTGAAAATGATGAATATACCTGGCGAGCCGACTATCTCCGCAAAATTCCTGCTATTGTTCGCTTCATCAGCGCGGAACCTCTGCTTGGCCCATTGCCCAGCTTGAGACTAGAAGGCATTCACTGGCTTATTACTGGAGGAGAAAGCGGGGTAGGCCATCGTCCTTGCGAAATGGATTGGGTACGCGACCTGCGGGATCGCTGTATAAAACAAAACATCTCATTTTTCCATAAACAATGGGGGGGGCGTACTGCAAAAATAGGAGGGCGTGAACTGGACGGACGTACCTGGGACCAGTATCCGCAAGAGTTGACACCTGTAAGTGGATATTGATCTTCTGTGTTAAAGACTGCTCTCCCTCACTTCCCTAGCAGGATACATAGCAAAAACATCTTCAAGTTGAGGATTAAAGCCACGCCTCTTTAAGTCGTTGACAACTGCCGAAAGCAACGTCAAATTAGCATTTTTGACATTACTTGCCAGTAAGTTGTACATCGTAGCTCTGTGGACGCCTGTTGCATCTGCCAGTTCCGCCACGCTAGGTATCTTGCGCCTCTCACTCGGCAGCTTGTCCGCCTCTTGCCCCTCCAGCCTTTTAAGATAATCCCCTAGCCGAATAACAATGGCGATGTCGCTTTCCAGATTCACTTTGTTAGTATCGTTTTCGCTAGTCATTGCCTGCCTTTAGCTCTACAGTGTAAATTGACACAGATAATTTAAGGTAGCTGTTGCTATATTAGGCTTGACAATAGCGGCCAAGACTTGTATGATGTAGTGTGGCATACGACGAATGAAATTAATCGCACGATCTTCTTAATTATGACTCACCTCGTTTTCCAGGTTGATAGACTAACTGAGAGTGAGCAAAAATCAAAAAGGCCACCCTTTCGGATGACCTTTTTTACGAGGCGGAGAGGGAGGGATTCGAACCCTCGGTGCTATTTCTAGCACACTCGCTTAGCAGGCGAGCCCGATCGACCACTCTGGCACCTCCCCGTATGTAATTAACGACTATCTACCTTTAGAAGCATCCTAGAAGCATCCCCAACCTGTAGTAAGGAGGTTTTATGGGAAAGACAATGCAAATGGTCTGCTGTTTCCAGTGTGGAATTGAATTTGAACGTGCAGTATGTGAAGTGAATCGGGCAGAAAAATCAAACTGGAGGATATTTTGTAGTCGTAATTGCAGAAATTTGGCAACGCCTCCCCCATATCCCAAGGGTAGAATGCCTCCCCACCTCAAACCAGGCAACAAACGAGACGAATTTACTCCCTTCCGAATACATCTGCGTTTAGCGAAGAAGCACTCACTCCAAAGAACGGGCGAAAGTCAGGAGTGTTCCATCACGCTTGCAGATCTTAAGGGGCAGTGGGATAGCCAACAAGGTATCTGCCCTTACACTGGATGGGAATTGGATAATCCAATTTCATGGGATAGGGAACGTGGTTGTGTATCTCATGCAGCCCGAGCCAGTCTTGATCGCATCGACTCTTCTAAAGGGTATGTGGTTGGTAATATTCAGTTCGTCGCCATAATCGCGAATTTTGCGAAACATGGTTATGACGAAAGTGTGTTTCTTGAATTCTGTAAGGCTGTTGTGGAGTACCGCAATCTAGTGTCATAGTAACACGGAGGGAGAGGGAGTCGAACCCCCGAGGGCGTTACCGCCCCATCCGCTTTCAAGGCGGCGCCGTTTGGCCACTCCGGCATCCCTCCAAATTCTGTATGAATGACTCCTCCAGAACGCGAAGAGTGTAGGGGAGAAAGGGCTTTTTGTCAAACAAAAGCGCCCCTCTCCCCCACGACTCACGCCACAGGGACTTTGCCCATTGCGTTCTCCCTGGTGATGGCCTCGAGACCGCGCATGTAGGGGCGAAGGATGGCTGGAACAGCGATGGAGCCATCGGCCTGCTGGTAGTTTTCCATGATACCGATCACTGTGCGGGGCAGCGCCAGCCCGGAGCCATTCAGGGTGTGGACAAACTCCGGCTTGGCGTTGGGGGCCGGGCGGTAGCGAATGTTGGCCCGCCGCGCCTGGAAGTCCCCGAAGTTCGAGCAGGAACTGACCTCCAGATACTCGCTGCTGCCGGGGGCCCACATCTCGATGTCATATTTCACCATCGCGCTAAAGCTCAGATCGCCGGTGACCATCTGGAGGCGGTGGTAGGGAATCTCCAGCGCCTCGCAGATCTCCTCGGCGTTGCGCATCAGCCGCTCTAGCTCCGCCATGCTCTCCTCGGGTTTCGTGAAGATGACCATCTCCACCTTGTCGAACTGATGACCGCGCTTGATGCCGCGCACATCACGCCCGGCGCTCATCTTCTCGCGGCGGAAGCAGGGTGTGTAGGCCACATGGCGAACGGGCAGCTCTGCGCCATCCATCACTTCGTCCATGTACATGTTCGTCACAGGCACCTCGGCGGTGGGCACCCAGTAGAAATCTTCCTCGGCGTCCCGGTAGAGGTTCTCCCCGAATTTGGGAAGCTGCCCCGTGCCATACAGGCACTTTTCCTTGACCATGAAGGGCGGGTAGACCTCTGTGAAGCCGTGATTGTCCATGTGAAAGTCGAGCATCCACTGAATCAGCGCCCGCTGGAGGCGCGCGCCCATGCCCCGCAGCATATAGAAGCGGGTACCCGACACCTTCACCCCGCGCTCGAAGTCGATGATGCCCAGCGGCTCGGCCAGTTCCCAGTGGGTCTTCGGCTCGAAGTCGAACTCGCGCTTGGTCCCCCACTCCTTCGTCACGCGGTTCTCCGCCTCCGACTGGGCTACCGGAACACTCTCGTGGGGCATATTGGGCAACGTGAGAAGAATATAGTCCAACTTGCCCTCGACCTCGCGCAACTCTACATCCAAGGCGTCAATGCGCTCGTTGACCACCTTCATCGCCGTGATACGTCGCTCGCGCTCCTCCGCCTCCTTGATACGTCCAATCTCCTTGGAGCCCACGTTGCGCTCGTTGCGCAGAGCCTCTACATCCGTCAGGAGCGCGCGCCGCCGCTCGTCCAGGGTAAGAAGCTCATCAATGATCTCGGTGGGCTCGTAGAGGCGGCGCAGCCCCTCACGGAACTGGTCGGGGTTCTCTCGAATCTGTTTCAAATCCAGCATGGCTTCCTCCGGTTGTGTTGGATAGAACAAAAAAAGCTCGCCCTGAATTCAGGGCGAGCTTGTCTCGCGGTGCCACCTGCTTTGCGCCCGCCTGTGCGGACGCCTCGTATGCGCGGTATCGGGCGCACCCGGCCTGCTTCACCGTCGCCGGGCGACGTTTGCGCAGGCGGCTCGGGAGGGGATTCCGCTTGCCTCCTTATTGCCTTGCACCACCCGGCAACTCTCTGAAGAAGAAGGGAAAGCGTACTTATCTCCGTCAAAGCCACTGTGTAAGCTTATTGAAGTCAGTATATCTACCTCAGATTGGGTTGTCAATGCGTTGTGCAAAAACAGTGTACAGTGAGAGATTTTGCCAAGTTTGGAAAGCAGGTAAGGATAGGCTGAATTCCTCTTTGTTTGCGTGGAAAGGACTTGACCAAGCATGAGTGATCTTGAGCTATCGAAACATATTTTCCACTCCCCTGCTTTTGAGGATGTAGTGAATGAGGCCGTAGAGTTTTTTATCAAGACTCCTCCCTATCCGCTACCACCCTCCGCCAAGTTCCTGGGAGCAGGGGTCTACGCTCTCTACTTTGTTGGTCAAGCGGGAATATACGCTCCCCTCGGGCGGCTCAACCAATCTACGATAAGAATCCCTATTTATGTAGGGAAAACGAGCCCCACAGGCTGGCGTACTGGGCGAGGACTCGCTACAGCAGGCGAAGCTGGTAATGTATACCGACGATTGAATGAACATGCAAAGAGCGTCCAAGCCAGTTCTACCCTCAATGTTAGAGATTTCGTCTATCGTTTCATCATTCTTGCGGGGCCAGAAAGTGGTTTGATAGGTGGCATTGAAGCTGCCCTAATCAGGAAGTATTCACCACTCTGGAACAGTCATATTGATGGATTTGGCAATCACGACCCAGGAAGTGGTCGTTACAACCAATCACCTTCAGAGTGGGATATTCTGCATCCCGGTAGAACATGGGCAACGCGGCTTACAGGCCAACCCCCGAGCTACCAGAACAGTATGAAAAAGGTTCATCAAGTTCTTAGCGCATTTGAAGAAGGAGATTTATAGACAGCTCAGGGTTTGCGAAGTTCCACAACAGCTTCATACAACTGAGCCTTCTTACTCGCCTTTTCAGCCCGAACATCCGATTGGATGATGCTGTTTCCTACGCGAGTGGCCCGGGGGATGTCTATCCGTACCAACTCTAACCCTTCCAACTCAGCAATTTGGGCCAAGTACTGATCGGTAGAAATCAGCACTCCTTGAAGAATACTGTTTCCAATTACAACCAAGGCTCTGCCACCTGGCTTCAACACAAAATTGACGCTCTGGGCAAAACGTTGGCAGTCATTGAAATAAGATGCGGCATAGTTGGCCCATCCGTGCCCGCCATAAATTCCCTTATCCGCTCTCAGACTACGCAGGTGAGCAATCTGCGCCTCAAGATCGCTATTGGGCAGATGGAAAGCAAGGGAGATGGTCTTCTTCTCCCGTACGGTCTGCCAATATTTTCCAACATTCTGCTGCTCCAACAGCCGGAAATCAGCAGGTCGATGGGCGAAGCCGAGCCAATACATCTGGGGTCGGGTGTTACGGTTATAGTGGTAGTTATTGAGATAGGGAGGGGATGTAATAATAAGATCCACCGACCCTGGTTCCATTTGGTTTGCACCGTCAAAGAACGACTGGTTGATGACCTCAGAGCGCGTCCCTGGCATAACTCGTTGGGCAAACCATTGGGCATCGCTCAGCATCTCCCAGAGTTTGGAGCTAATTTCCTGTCCCACAGGATAATCTTCAATAAGCGCCTTCCCAGCACTCACTCGCTGTCCCAAGCTCGGTTCGTAAGAATAGTTGGAATAGCGCACCATTGTGGCCGCAAAGGCCAAGCGAAACAGATCTTGCAGTGTAGTATTTTCGAGAGTGAGGATAAAATCCTGGACAATTAGAACTTTATGGAGTACCGCGGGGGAGTAAAACGGGGCGCGCGTGCTAAATCCTTCGGGGGGCTTGGACAGGGG
>JACCSL010000184.1 GCA_013812995.1 Ardenticatenales bacterium
CCCTTGTAGGGCACACGCCCCTCAATGCCTTCCGGTACCAACTTGCCTGCCGGTGCCTGCCCCTCACCCACGCGCCCCTGTGCGTAGCGATCTCGCCCCGGTCCCTTCATGGCACCCATAGAGCCCATCCCGCGATAGTCCTTGAACCGGTCCCCCTGGTAGATCACGACCTCGCCGGGCGACTCTTCCAGACCCGCCAGCAAGGAGCCGAGCATGACGGCGTGTGCTCCCGCTGCCAGTGCCTTCGCTACATCACCCGAGTACTTGATTCCACCATCCGAGATAATGGGAATCCGCCGCTCGCGCGCGGCCTGCACGCATTCCCACACCGCTGAAACCTGCGGCACGCCCACGCCCGATACGATGCGCGTCGTGCAGATGGAACCACTCCCTATCCCCACCTTGATAACCTGCGCCCCGGCGTCGATGAGCGCGTGGGTGCCCTCGGGGGTTGCCACGTTGCCCGCGAAGATAATCTGCTTGGGGTACAGCGAGCGCAGCTTGCGAACCGCGTCCAGCACATTCTTGGAATGACCGTGCGCGGTATCGACGACCAGCACATCGACCTGCGCCCGGACGAGTGCCGCCGCCCGCTCCAGGTAATCGGCCCCCGCACCGACCGCCGCACCCACGAGAAGGCGCTCGCGGTGATCCAGAGCGGCCAGCGGAAAGTCATGTTTCTTCTGAATGTCCTTCACCGTGATTAGCCCGGCCAGATAGCCCTGCTCATCCACCAGGGGCAGTTTCTCGATGCGATGCTCCTGGAGGATGTCCCGCGCCTCTTCCAGCGTCGTGCCGAGGGGAGCGGTGACGAGGTTCTTGGAGGTCATGAAGCGCTCGATGGGCAACGAGTAGTCGCGAGCGAAGCGCACATCCCGGTTGGTCAGGATGCCGACCAGCCGCCCATTTTCCTCCGTGATGGGGACTCCAGAGATGTGGTAGGTCGCCATCAGCGTCTCGGCGTCCTGGATCGTATTGGTGGGGCGCAGAGTGATCGGGTCCACGATCATGCCGCTCTCCGAGCGCTTCACCTTGTCCACCTCGGCCACCTGCTCCTCAATGGTGAAGTTGCGATGGATGATGCCAAGACCACCCTCGCGGGCCAGCGCAATGGCTAACCTTGCCTCTGTCACCGTATCCATCGCTGCCGAGATCAGGGGCAGGCTCAACTGAATGCCCGGTGCCAGATCAATGCTGAGATCAATCTCGGTGGGTAGCACCTCGCTGTAGCCGGGCATCAAAAGGACATCATCAAAGGTCAGAGCTTCACGCTCAAAGGGGCTCGAAGCGATCACGGGGAATTCTCCTCTTGCTGGCATGAAAGGCCAGGTCGCCCCGGCCACCGTCCCCGTGAGAATAGTCCGTCAAAAGCCCTAACGCAAACTGGCACGGGTGGAAGCCCGTGCCCATCGCGTGAGTCTGGTTGATATGAGGAGGTTATTCGGGGAAACTACTCGGTCTGGCGCTTCAGATAATAGTGCTGAAGGTTGCGGTAGTTGGCAGTAAAGATGGTCTCCCATCCGTCGCTTGCGAGTTGCTCGATGACTTCGGTCGCATCCTCGGCCACGGGATAGCCCTCCCGGTCAACCGTCAGAGTCGGTAGGGTGACGGTCGCGGTGGCGACGCGCAGGTTTGTCTGGGGATCACGGCGCGGGGTTTCTTCGAATATAACGGTTCCATACTCCCAAGGCATAGGTACCCTCCTATAGGTCAATGATGGGATGTGGACAAAGGTTGACAGCCTGCAAGACTGCCTACCAGGGGGGTGCCTAGAGTATAAGCGGTTTCTATCTCTTTTTCAAGCATTTTCAGCATTTTGGAACCGTTCAAAGTCGTCGCTCAATGGGAGAAAGTTTATGGTGGAGGGCATCCAGTGTCTTGCTGGCCTGCGCACGTAGCAGAGGTGGCAGGATGGGAAAGAGCAGCGAGGGCAGTAGCCCATAGGTGCTCAGGGTAAGCGCAACGGTGGTTCCGCCCGGAGCCGGGATGAGGCGCACGCTCTCCACTAATGTAGGCCCTAGCCAGGCGGCGCTTGTGGGCGTTAGCTCCCAGACGAGAAGCTGCTCCGACACGGCGGAGCGCACGATGCCCATAAAGCGACGCGCCCCCACGCCCGGTACCTTTTCTAGCCACGGGTACGGCGTCCGGCGAAGCAGCCCGAAGCGGCTCCCATCTGCCCAGGGCTCGCCCTCCAGCCAGGTTGCCTCGATGGTCTCGGGGTGCCAGCGCGGCCACTGCGGCAGGTCGCTCCAGCTTTGCCAGATGGACCCCGGCGCGACACGAATCAGTTTGCTCACGGTGGCGGAAGGGGGCATAGGAAAGCTACTCGCCGAGCGAGGTCAAGTCGAGCCGCTGATATGAGGTGCTCGCGACACCGATCTGGTGCTCTACAAGAAGTGCAACTAACTGACCGCCATCAATAATTGCCACTGGCGCTTCCTCCACGAC
>JACCSL010000211.1 GCA_013812995.1 Ardenticatenales bacterium
CCCCTGTACCTCCTCCAGCGGACCCTGGCAGAGTGGGCAAGATGCATATCCGTTCCCCCTCTCCTGATGTCGGGAGAGGGGGCGGCTGAAAGCCGGGGGAGAGGGCCACCCCGCAGCGCGGTTGATAGAATCAGCAACGTTTTGTTTTGGCCGCGCCAGCACCACGCTCAGCGGCCCAAGCTCCTCGCCGCACATCCACGCCAGGCGGAGCCCACCGACCGCCTCGCCTGGAACAAGGCAGCGCCGCTTCGTTGCATCCACACGCTGCAACTCCGCGAGAGGCGCGGCCTCGCCCTGGAAGATCACGATGGTGCTCACGCCAGGCGGTGGCGCGGGCCACACCACCGTCCAGCCGCTGCCCTCGGGCCAGAGTTGAACGGGGTGAGGCGCGCCGAGCGGACTCTTTCCCACCCGCGCCGCAAAGTAGGCCATCGCGCTACCTGTTATCTCGCCAGCCCGGCGTAGTCCAGAGCATCATCCAGGGTCCGCAGGACCGTGCCACCGATCATAGCGGTGATGTCCAGCGCGATGTTGTGATGCTCGCGCTGCACGCTGTAGGAGAGGGCATCCGAGAGCGCGACGCGCCGGAAGCGAATGGTGGCCTCGCGGTTGTCAGGGTCGCGGTAATCCGGAATTCCGTGGTGCATGAGTTCCCACACGCCGCAGAACAGCTCCTTGATGATGCTCCAGCCACCGATGTTGACAATCTGGATGTCCTCGGGCCGGATGCCGTAGACCTCCTCCGCCTCCTGGCAGATGGACGTCAGGACGGGAATGAACCCTGTTCCAAACATGTTGTCGTTCAGCCCCGGCGTGCGAACGACATGGGTGCGACCATTCCGCAGGTTGCGCCATTCTGATGTACGCCCCGTGCCAAGATAGCCCTCGATGCCCCGCTCATCGACCTCCCCAGGAACGCAGTGGCGGCCAAACTGGGAGAAGTGCTGCTCGGTCAACTCGCTGCCATCATCCATGTGCTCGTCATCGACATAGATGACGTGAACATAGTCGCTGCCACGCCAGGTGCCATCGTCGCCACCGTGCGCCCGCCAGAGAAATTCCTCCATCACATTGGGCATGCTCTGGGGGCCGCCCCCCAACAGGCGAATCGTGTTGGCGTAACCCGCGTGGAGATGGCAGGGCTTGAGGCGTGGGTCCGGGCCGGGCAACGAGCTCAGGAAGGACCGTTGGACACACTGGGCAATCACCACTGTCAGAGTAGGGATAGTCATGGGAAACTCCTTTCTTAACCGATACCTCGGTCCACATGGGCAACCAGGCGATGCCCTGTCGCCGTTTCGACCGCCTCCAGATGGAGAATACCATCCGCATCCACGGCGAAGGTAACGGTGAAGGCGGCATGTTTTTTCTTCTTGGGTTTCAGGTTGGTGAAGTGCCACGTACCCAGCGCCTCGCACTCATGAGGATAGACACGTCCCTCTCCATGCGTGACGGGCACGCGCGGCCCCCGATATTGGAGGATATCCAGCCGCACCTCGGTTTGACCGGGATAGCGTGTCGTATACGATTCGGTGAACGCGCCGGTCGCGCCCAGAACTGGCGTAGGAATGGGGGTGTTGGCAGAAAGAATCGGGCTGAATAGCTCCTCATTCCCATAGTAGCAGTTGATCCCAAGTGGATAGGGTGTCACATCCCATACCAGCGCGCTCTCGTCGGCTGTAGCCAGCGCCGCGCCATACACCGCGAGTCGCTCGGCCTCAGCAGTGTGCAAGGCGCTGGGGCTCCGACCAAAGGCGCGCGCAATCGTCGCCTGAACCGGGGGTAGAAAGGCAGCCTCACCAATGAGCACCACCGCGTCTATTTCCTGCGCAGTGCGCTGGCTACGCGAGAGAGCCTGCTGGCAGAGTGCCCCAATCCGGGCCAGGAGCGGCTCCAGCCAACCCTCGACCTCGGAGCGCCGCACGAGGGTCACAAGGTCGCGGCCAAAGCCGCCCCCGTGATCGAGAACCAGCAGCGTCTCCGGGGCGACGGCCAGTGTCGAGAGTGCCTCCCACGCGGCGGTGCGCAGCCCCTGCATCGCAACCCCGCTGCCATCCGCTGCGAAAACATTGACCCCGCTGCTAACCTGAAAGCGCTCGTTGAGTCGCTCGGCCACGTTCCAGCCCAGATCATCCGCCCCTAGCAGCATATCTCCGGCGGTGGCAAGGATGCGTGTTCCGGCGTCTCCCCGCTCGGCAATGCTAACATCCGTGGAGCCGCCCCCGCAGTTGACCACTGCCACACAGCGCGCTGTGGCGGGCAGTGCAGCCGCAAGGAGCGCCGCAGCAGGCTGATTGATGAGGCGGCTCACCTTGATTCCCTGCGCCTCCACCGAAGCACGCGCCTGAATCCGAAAGCGATCCTCAGCACTCGCCGGAACCGTCAGTACAACCTCCTCGATAGGCTCGCCAAGCGCCTGCTCAGCCTCCTCAACCAGAGCGCGAACGACTAGACCATAGACCTCGCTCGCTCGTACCTCATTGTAGAGAAGGTTGCATACCGCCTCCCCACCCTCCTCGCGCACAGGATAGGGCAGGCGTGCAAGAAGCGCAGGGGAGAGTGTCCCCGCACGACCCATCAGCCGGATACAGCCACTGATCGTCGTTTCTGCATTGCCGACCTGTGTCAGCGCGGCGGCTGGCCCCACCTGCAAGCCATGCATCGTCTGGCGGGCCAGACACGGAAAGGTATCTGTACTCGTGGAAAGAGGGATAAGCCTGGGGCGCGAGCGATCATCCAGATAGGCCGCTCGTGCCAGATGCGTTCCCATATCTATACCTAGTTTCATCGGCTGCTCCTTTAGTGTTTAACTCACACTAAGAGAAGAGTAAAAAGAAAAGCTCGTCATTGAGCTTTGCTGTTAGTGTCCACTATACAATAAGCTACTCCGGCTGTCAATCCCCAAATTCTGCTTTGCTCCTAAAGCAAAAAGAAGCCGGGCGCTCAATTGAGCGCCCGGCTTCCCGTACCCTAGAGGAAAGTGTTAGTTCTGGTGAGTGAAGGGACCCTGGGTGGTGGTGTTACCCGCCGCGTCCGTGGAGGAGACGGTGTAGGTGTAAACCGCACCCTTGGTGCCGGTGAAGCTCATGGTGTGGCTGGTGACCATGGAGGCGTTGGGGAAGGAACCCGTGGTGCCACCGGTGAAGGTGACTACGCTGTTCGAGGCTTCGTTGGTGGTCCAGCTGATGGAGAAGGTGCCGCGCTTGGCGTTGGTCTTGGCCGAGGTCACGTTGCTGATGACCGGGGCCGTCGTGTCGCCACCGCCGCCACCGCCAGTGCCCTGGAGGGAATCGAGGGCCGCCTTGGCCTGGACGAGGCCGTAGCCGAAGGAGTTGTCGCGGCCAGCGGTGCCAAGATCCTGCGCCGTGTTCTGGAGGGCAGTGCGCACCTGGGCATTGGTCCAGGCGGGATTGTAGCTCCACACCAGGGCGGCGACCGCCGCGACGTGCGGGGTGGCCATCGAGGTACCGTTGTAGGACGAGTAGCCATTGACCGGCTTGGCGACCTGGCTGACGACGGTGGCCGTCTGGCCGAGGCTGGAGGCGACCAGTGCCTGCCCGCTTTCCTGGCTGAGGCTGATGGCGGGAATGGTGCTGCTGTTGCCCGCACCCAGGGTGGCGGCGAGGTCACCGGCGACGTTGTTGTAGATGATGGCGGCTGCGCCACCGCTCGTTTGAACGTTCTTGACCTTGTCGAAGAAGCTAACGGTACCGCGCTCGCAGAGGACAACCTTGCCCGCCCAGCCCGTGTTGGTGGCGTTGCAGATGCCACCGCTGACCAGCGTGCCGCTCGTACCCGCGCTACGGGCCGCGAACTCAACGTGGCCGCCGGCGGAGCTGGTGCCGTTGACCGTCACATTGTTGGTCTCGATGTAGGGCACTGAGGAGAGCACATCCACGCCGGGGGCGGCGATGTCCACTTCGGCGTTCTTCTGCGAGAAGTCGGCGACGGCCTTGTTCTCGTCAATGGCGGCCACCGAGACCACCGAGCTGTACGAAGCCGGGTAGGAGAGGCCCGTCGTGCCATCGTTGCCAGCGGCGGCGATGGAAAGCACACCGGCATCCCAGGCGCTCTGGAAGGCATTCTGCTCCAGCACCGACTTGGCTGCGCCACCGAGGCTCATGCTGATGACATTGGACCCCGCCGCGCGGCACTTGTCGACCGCACTGACCAGGCTCGAGGAGTAGGCCCATGCGCCATCGTTGCCGAAGACCTTGATGATGTGCAGCTTGACGTTGCCGTTGGGCATGACACCCACCACGCCGACGCCGTTGCCGCCGAGGCCAGCAATCGTGCCCGCGACGTGCGAGCCGTGGCCGTCGCCATCTTCGAAGGCGTTGCCGGTACCAGCGTCATCGGTCTTGGTGACGTTGGTGTCCTGTAGGTCCTCGTGCTGGAGCGAGTAGCCCGTGTCGATGATGCAGACCGTGCGATTGCCGGCGTTGGCGTCGCTGAGCAGGTTGGCCTGCACCATCGCGATACCGAAGGGGCGAATCTCGCTGCCCGTGGTGGGCACATCGCCCGTCGCCATGAGTTGGCGGGGCGCGTCGGCCTCGATCAGCGTCACGTTGGGGTTGTTCTGGAGACCCTGGAGGGCCTGGG
>JACCSL010000246.1 GCA_013812995.1 Ardenticatenales bacterium
GCATTGATATAGCGGAGCATTCCCTGCGGCTCCAACTCCCCATAAAAGGCCAAAACATAGTGTCCCTCCTCAAAGTCGCTACGCAGAAGCCGATTGGCCTGCTGGATTCCAGGACCGGGGCCGGGTGTTGTCATCACACTCCCCCGGATGATGGAACGGGTCAGAGCCATCAAGATAGCGGCGGGTGCGCCACGCTCGGAGACATCCGCCACAACCAGACCCCAGTGCTCCTCCGGGAGCGGGAAGATATCATAAAAATTAGCGGAAATGTCTCTA
This sequence comes from Ardenticatenales bacterium, assembly GCA_013812995.1. GTDB lineage: Bacteria > Chloroflexota > Anaerolineae > Ardenticatenales > Ardenticatenaceae > JACCSL01. Next base: position 277 of record JACCSL010000246.1, read on the forward strand.
GCACTCTGCCAGCGCGCGGCAATGTCATAGCCGGGAATCTGGGGCGCTTCCTGGGGCAGCAGCGCCAGAACCAATGCCTCGGCCATGCTGGCGGCTCCCTCGCGGCGGGCACTTTCCAGCGCATATCCGTAGCGGCGGGCATTCTCGATTGCCACTGCCCCATAGGTGGCAATCAACTCCAATCGGTCCAGGTCGTCCGCCGTGAAGACCCCCTGCGTGAGGCGACGCTCCACGTAGAGCACGCCAATGCTGTGACCACTGCTGAGTAGAGGGACGCAGAGAATCGACTGAATTCCCATGCTGCGCGCCAGGTCGTGCCGCAGATCGACCTGGGCATCACTGGTGAGGCGGGCACGCTGGTGCGCAAGAACCTGCTCCGCCAATCGGTGGGCAAAGCCGAATCGCTTGCTCGCCCAGGCGGAGCAGGGCATCCCCACCGCGGCCTGACAGTGCAGCGTGCCCTCCCCCTGCGCCAGAAGAATAGCGGCCCGCTCACCCCCCGTCAGGAGACATGCCTGCTCCAGGGTTCGCTCAAACACCTCGTCCAGATCCAAGGTTCCGTTGATGAGGTGGGATAGCTGAGCGATGCTATTGGCCCGTGCGTCCGGCATGGCTTCCTCCTTGCGAGTGGGAAGCATCGTACCACGGCACAAATCGCGCTGACAATCCCCCTAGGAAAACAAAAAGTCGCTCATCGAGCGACTTTTTCTTCTTTAACTACCGAAACAGGTTGTTACGCCTCTTCATCGCGGCGGCGCTGTCCGACAATGGCCCCAACCAGGAAGCAGCCCCAGAAGAGAAGAAATGCGTTTACCGGATCGATCATCATCATGTCCATACTGTTACCTCAGGGGGGAGTGTGACAAGGGTGGAGAAGTTGTGGCCCATTGTACCATCATTGAATCTTCAATCAAGCCTACATAGGTCCTTGTCTCGCTGAGAAGAGATAGCCCTTTACTCCTATTCAATAAAATGCTACTTTATAAACCGAAAAAAAACCGAATCTGAACCCATAAACAGGGATAACCCGGAAACTTGAGGCTTGTCAACCCTTTTGGGGTTTGTTACAATGGCGGCAGCTTAAGAAGGACGTCCCTAAATACTGAGGCCACAGCAAGTGGAGGCGAGTGTCGCATGGCACGACGAATAGAAGCACAACGACGCGCGGGCGCTGGGGGATTACCTGGGGGGATGATGCCCATCATCGGCGCAGCCATCGTAGCCCTCGTGGTTGGGTTGGGTATCGGGTATAGCATGGGTTTTAACGCCGATGCCAACCCTGACAACCTGTTTCCGAGTGCGAAGGCGATGTGGGTGGAGATGACAGCGGACGCTCTTGCGCTCACCGGGAACCAGGAACTCGCGCGCCGTCGCATGAATGCCCTCAAAGAAGAGCAGACGAGCTTGGTGAAGGCAAAGATCGCGGAGGCCCGTGCCAAGGGCGACCTGGCACTCGAGCAGCGGCTCCTGCAGCTTGAGGCTGCGATGGCCGCGGAGCCGCTTCCTGTGGACCCGGGCGTTGATCCTCAAGTTCCTGTGGAGCCGGAGGGTTGGGGGGCCACCCTGATGTGGTGTGGCTTGATTACTCTGCTCCTTGTGCTTATCGGTGGGGGCGGGGTTGCCTACACCCGAATGCAGCAGGGGGGAGCAGGGAAGAAGGGCAGCGCGACCCGCAAAAGCCCTGGTAGCAGTACCCGCCAGAGTGCCACCAAGGGCGCGCCTGCGCCCCGAGCCGAATCTTCCGGGGCTCCCGCCCAGAAGACACTAGCACCCACACCCCAAGAGGGGGGTGCCGCCGTGGTGGACGATGACGACGAGGGCGATCTCGCCCAGTTGTTCATGGACACGCCGGTGGATGCTGATGTTCAAGAAGATGTGCGGGAGCTGGACTTTGCCGAAGCCCCCGCCGCGCCTGTGCGCTACTCCCCGGCGCTCGACGAGTTTATGACGCGGTATAGCTTTGGGGATGACAACTACGACATGAGCTTTGCCATCGAGACCCCGCAGACGGAGTTTCTGGGCGAGTGTGGTGTCGGGGTAGGCGAGCCTCTCAACCAGGGCGCTCCCCAGCAGGTCACCGCCTTCGAGGTGTGGCTCTTTGACAAGGACGATATCCGCACCGTGACGAAGGTGCTGCTCAGCGACTACGCGTGGAACAACGACGAGCTGCGGAGCAAGCTAGCCCCCAAGGGCGAGTTGATCCACGTCAAGGAGGGGGACACGCTGGACCTGGAGACCAAGTCGCTCCGTGTGCGTGCCCGCATCCGCGA
>JACCSL010000272.1 GCA_013812995.1 Ardenticatenales bacterium
ACCCAGGTCGTGCTCCTGGTCACCTCGCGCGAGGCCCTGAACCAACAGGCGGAATGGCTCTTCCACGTCCACGGGCTCCCCTTCCCCAACGAGGCGCAGCATAAGCAGATCGAGACATTCAGTGCGGTTCAACTCTTCCGAGATCGCGCCCGCCAGGTGCGCTCAGAGTTCGCGCTCACCCCGGAGACAAGGCCCTGGGTGACGCGAATCTGCCAGATGGTGGATGGCATCCCGCTCGGGATCGAGTTGGCCGCGACGTGGGTTCGCCTCTACAGCTGTGAGCAGATTGCGGAGCGCATCCAGCAAAACCTGGACTTTCTCGCGACGACCCGCAAGGATGTCCCAGAACGCCATCGCAGCCTGCGCGCGCTCTTCGAGCACTCCCGCTCGCTGCTCTCCGAAGAGGGGCGCGCCATCTTCCGCCAGCTCGCTATCTTCTACGGGGAGTTTTCCCTGGCGGCGGCGGAGCAGGTGACGGGGGCCTCCCCTTTTCACCTGCTCGGGATGGTAGATCAATCGCTGCTGCGCGAGTGTGCGATGGAGCGCTATGAGATGCACGGGGTGCTGAAGCAATACGCCCTGGAGCAATTGGAGCGCTTTCCCCCGGAGAAGAAACGAGCACAGGATGCCCATTGCCGCTACTACAGCGCCTTTCTCCAGCGCCATCAGGGCCAACTCACATCGGCGGAGCAGGGAGCAGCCCTGGCACGCATCGAGCAGGAAATCGAAAATATCCGCGCGGCATGGCAGTGGGCGGTGGACCAGGGCATCGTCCAGGCACTGGAAGAGGCCCTGGATAGCCTCTATCTTTACTATGAAACCCGCAGTTTGTTCGAGGAGGGCAAGGAGTTGTTCAGCCGCGCCGCCGAGCGGCTCGGGGAAGCCGCGCTGTCTGCGGAACAGAGGCTCCTGCTGGGGAAGCTGCGGGCGCGCGAGGGTGTTTTCTCCCGTCCCCTTGGCCTCTACGCCGCGTCACAGGCCGCCCTGGAGGAGAGTCTCTCGCTGCTCCGGGCGCTGGAGGCATGGAGTGAGGTGGCTTTCGTCCTGAATAATTTGGGCATTCTCGCCATCAACCAGGGGGATTATGGCAGAGCCCAGGCGCTCCTCCAGGAAGGGTACGGGCTTTATCGACAGAGCGGCAACCGGCGGGGGCTGGCGTTCTGCCTGAACAATCTGGGCTTTGTGGCTATCGCGCGGGGCGAGCACGCGGAAGGAAAACAACTGCTCCGCCGGGGGCTGACACTCTTCAGGGAAAGCGGGGATGTTCAGGGCGCGGCGAGCGCGCTGGCAAATCTGGGCGAGGTGGCGCACTCCCTTGGGAAGTTCGAGGAGGCCAGGCAACTCTACGCGGAGAGCCTCCAGATTCAGGAGAGTATGGGCAACCGTATGGCAATGCTCTACTCGCTGATTGGCCTGGGGAACGTCGCCAGTGCGCTGCGAAAGAGCAGCGAGGCGCGCCGCCACTTCCAGGAGACATTGCACATCGCGCGGGAAATCCAGGCCCTCCCCCGACTGATGGACGCGCTGGTGGGCCTTGCCACTGTCATGGCACAGGAGGGCGACCCCTTGCAGGCCGTGGAGCTGCTCACGCTCATCCTCCACCATCCCGCCTGCGACCGCTGGGCCCAGGAGCGCGCCCAGCAGCTCCTGGCCCACTACGCCGCCGACCTCCCCGCCGATCTCGTCGCCACCGCGCAGGCTCGCGGTCGCACCGCTTCCCTGGACCGCCTCCTAGATCGTCTACTCAGCAAGTCCTAGCAGACGATAGGTAAAGACAGAGGGCGGACGAGATATCTCGTCCGCCCTCTGTTTTGCTGGTAAAAGGACTATTGCAACACGAACGGACTGCTGTTGATACTGATTGATGTACCGTTGGATTTGTTAGCCCTGATACGGTAATCGCCACTCGTACCAGTCACAACCTTGACATCAGAGAATGTAGCAACGCCAGCGACCGCAACCACGCACACAGGCCAGGCGTTAGTGTTATCGGTACATGTGCTGGTACCACTCAAAGCATTGTTGATATTGCTGGTCCCGGTGGACGTCCTTAGGCCAATGCGTATGTTTGGCGTGCTTTCACTACCAGTGCTCACGATGTTACCCAACGAATCTATAACCTTGACACTGAAGGTATTCATTGTGACATTTACCGTGCTGGTAATGTGTTGTACATGGAACGATATTGTCTGCCTATCCCCGTGAATGATAAAGGAACTGCTGGTGACCGAGGTCAACCCGGTTGATGCAGCTTGCAAGGTGTGGGTACCTAGTTCATCCATATCAAGGCCAGTAAACGTTGCTACACCAGCCGTCGTATTTACCGTTGTTGTTCCATCCAACACGCCCGCGGTGTTGCTGCTGCTGGCGACTGTCAGCGTTATTGCTACACTGTTGTCCGTTCTTGCATTTCCATATTGGTCCGTCAGTTGAACCGCGATGGCCGGGCTAAAGTCCGTGTTGTATAGGATGGTGGTTGGCTGCTGGGAGAACCTCATGGTGGAAAGCGCCGCAGCCGTAATTGTGAACGATGCGTTGTCCGTCGAGATCAGACCGGTTGCCGTGGCCGCAATCGTGTAGGTGCCTGTCTGGGTAACCACGAGGTTGTTGAAAATCGCCTCTCCAGCAGACGTTGAATCTGTAATGGTTGCAGTCGTAGCAAACGCTCCGCCAGATATACCCATCGTGATGGTGCGGTTTGTATCCGTCGTAACGAGGTTCTCGTATTGATCGCGCACCTCGACCTTCACCGACGGGCTAAAGACACTTCCCGCTGTGATGGTGCTGGTGGGTTGCACCGTAAACTCAAGGTGGTGCGCGGCCCCTACAGTGATATTGAAGGTGCCACTTTCCTCCGTCACAGCGTTGGTTGATGTAGCCAACAGCGTGAACCCTGTTCCGGTTTGGGTGATGGAGATCGCCTCCGTAAAGGTGACGAGTCCGTTGCTGGGCGTCGCAGTTGCTGACCCCAGAACACCATCCACATAGAAGGGGCTAGTGCTGTTTGGATCATCCTCAAGCGAGAGTGTAATGTCATCGGTCCAGTTTGTAGCCAGGTTGCCATAGGTATCGTAGAGCGAGAGTTGAATGGGGGGCGAGATGGAACTACCCGCCGTCGCGCTACTCGGCCCTGTATCGAACACGATTTCCGCCAGAGTCCCAGGCAAGATGTCGAAACCGTCGCTCGTTACGGTCCCATCTGTTAGGCAGTATACGTTGAGCCCGCTCGGACAGGTGGTGACCGATAGGGGGATGCCGCTATCTGCGTTAGTTTCTGTCGCTGTCAAGGTGTAAGAGATGCTATTGGTCTTGGTAATAAAGAGATTGGTGAACATGAACACGCCTGTGCTGGACGTGCTGCTGGCCGTTCCCTGAAGCGTCGCGCCATTGGCGTTATCGAGTGACAGAACAACAGTTCTATCCGGTATAAGCCCTGTGTCCGTCGTGGCATTGCCGTACTCGTCCTGGAGCTCCAAGGTTACCGTAAACTGGGTGCCTGCGGTAACCGTGGTTGGCTCATCTCTAAACCCTAGCTGATAGGGAGGGCCTGCATCCAGGGAAACATCCTCTGTATCGCTAGCACCGCTCGGATCTTCCGTTGAGGTGACGGTTGCTTCGTTGGTATTTGTCCCCGAGTTGCGCAATTCAGCCACGATATATACCACGGTCGTTCCTGGTAACATCGTACCC
>JACCSL010000280.1 GCA_013812995.1 Ardenticatenales bacterium
AAAGGTGTCACCGTCACCGATGACCAAATGAAGGCCCTTCTCCTCCACAAACACACCACCTGCCCCGACTGGAACTACACCATCCGCCCTGATTCAAACAGGGAAGTAATTTCTTGATGGCTACTAAGTGGAAGTGTCCTGAACAGGACCGATTCACGCTACTCTGATCTGCAGTTCGAGATTCGTGTGCTAGGCGAGAATGACCGTATTGTTGTTAATACGTTCGAGGGTGTAGCCGCGATTGATGCAGGTCAGACATGGAGCTTTGAGGTACCGGTTCCTGCGGCAGAGGCGCAGAGCTTTCAATCTATTGGCTGTGAAGTGCTGTATGTAGAGCCACACCGAACGCAAGTCGGACTGGAGGTAACGGTTATATGCCGTTAAGGGAGGCGCGTCTCTGGCCCTAACAAAGCCGTCCTCACCGCAACTCTGAGAAGGCGAGGGCGAAGTCAACGATTGAGGACAAGGTCGTTCGCTTGGAAATCGTGGTGGGGCCGGGCGACGAAGGTAAGCCCGTACTCACGGCGATGCTACAGAGGAGGACTGACTGAATCAGGATGTGGAACGAGCGCTTGGAAGGAATACAACCGCATAACCGCGTCCGTTCCGAGTCAACCAAACATGGTACAATTACCCGGACGAATGGGGTGTCTGCCATCTTGTGGCTGATACGAAAAAGGAGCCAATCGCATGTTAACCGTCAGTCTTGGAGAAGTTGGCCGAACAGGTGACCCAACTCGCGCAGGCCGCCTCACAAAGCGCGGAGGAGATTGTGCAAGAGGCAGTGCGACGCTACCTGGCTGAGGTGCAGCGCACCAAAATTCACGCCGATATGGAAGCCTTCGAGCAGCAACTGGCGACCCTGCGCCAGCTCCAGCCAGTGGCAGCAAGCCGACGGCTGAGGAAGAGTATCCTGCTGCCTAAGAGGGAGGTGCTGCCGCTGGAGCGCCGAGGGGGTAGAGAGCTAATCTGCCACAACTACCGACCGAGCAGACAGCAGATGGGCACCTCAGCTAGGTAGCCCGCCGCGACATAGCGGTGCGGTGGGGCAACGATCCGGGCCGCGACCAGCACCTCCCGCAAGCCCTCATTCTCCGCCCAACTTCTGATGGCGGTCTCATCGAATTCCAATGACGCCTCGGGGAGATTAATCGTAGCAGAAGCAATGAAAAAGCCGCTGTCAGGCTCCACGAGTTGCAAGGCAAGGCGCTGATTGTCCCGGTAGGTGGCATGGCGCACTTCACAGGTGGAGCCTGCGAAGGTGATGAGGGACAAAGGTGGAGTGGCTGGCAGAAGAGGCCCCTGATTGAGAGTGAGAGGCAGGCATCTTTGCTCGTCGGCGGCTACCTACATGAGTAGATCGTATCCAAGGAGAAATAGGAGGCAAGATGAGCCCCACCCCACAGCACCTCATCCGGATCAGTCCTGGAACTTGTCCTGTGTGCGCCAGGCCACTCGTCGTGGAAGATATCTCCTTCCTCGATGCCCCTGGCATGGTCGAATATGTACTGGGCTGCCCGACCTGCGCAGCAAGCTACACCAAGAGCCGCATTCAGATCAAAGTGGTTTCACCCACCATCCGTATCAAGCGCCTTGACCCCGACATATTTGTAACACTCATCTATTGGGATCTCATTGAAACCTCCCTCGGCCCCTTTGCGAGCGGGGAGGAAGCCGAAAAGGCAGGGCAACAGTGGAGTGCAAAGAATTACCCCCGTGATCCGGGCCTCACCGTGGAAAGCCAGAGTATGCGGGTTCGGGGGGAATCGGAGAAAGGCCAAGAAGAGGGCTGAGCTACGGGCGGAGTCAGCTTTTAGAGCTAGGGCCAAGCGTTTCTGACGAACAACCGACGCCATCAAAGCAAGTCCAAAATACACTTCACAGGTGTCTGCTACTACTATTTTCGCGCGAAAATAGTAGTAGATCGTTTTACCTCAGACGTTCGTCTGGGACGGCATCTGGGGTAAAGTATCCTCCAAACGACCAAGACAGAACAACTTCGCAGCGGTGGAGCATTGGAAAGGAACGCCGATGGACAAAGAAACTCGCAAAAAGTGGATCGCTATGCTGGATAATGAAGAGTGCAAGACCATCCTTGACGGGCTGGATGCGCTGCTGGAAAACCTCGATGCGCGGGTAACACAGGGGCGGGCAGAGGCGGAACATCATACACAGTTCGATTACATCAATGAGCTGCGCGAGGAAATCTTCGACGTGCATCTGGAAAAACATGGCTTTATCCAACGAACTGACGATGCTAGTACCTAGCCCAAGCGGGAGCGGCAGGCGCGAGCTGGGCCTCACGTATGACCTGGCAGGCCAGCAGATCCGCTACGCGCGCCGCCGCCTTGAAGAGTTCCTGGCCGAGCAGGGGACGGACGAGGTCGCCGCGTGGTACCGGGGCGTGGCAGCGGGCGAGCAGGGAATTGACGACGCGCGGGCGAAGGAGCTCTTTGTCGAGGTCTATGTGCAGCGTGCCTGCGACGAGTTCCAGCGGGAGTCTGGGAGTGTGCCGGATCGGCGGCTGACGGAGCGCTACAAACTGCAAGCCCGCCAGCGCTGGCAGAAGCGGCAGCGCGCGCAGACGCAGGGGCAGGTGGCGGCTGATTAGGCGAGGAGGGGTGGGGGCGCAGGTGCCTCCACCCCCTTTTTTTGCTCCCTGGGGTATGTCAAATCGAATGGCTCTCCCGCACTGGGCGTGCTATCTCCCAATAGCGAGGTAGGACAGCCTTATAAGCGCCCAAGCTTAGAGAGACGACAGACCCATCAAAAACTCCTTGTTTGGCCTGAGCACGGCAACTGCGGGAGAGCCAATCGAATGTGTAAGCAGCCAAGCCCTGCATTAGAGGGGTAGTCGGTCCTCGAAAATGATGGCGAATTGGTTGAGGGCGGCACGCCAGTGCGGCACGGGCATGGTCCATTTGCGGGTGATGTTGCGCAAGGCGAGATAGAGCAGTTTGAAAAGCGACTCATCCGAGGGCAACGCCCCTCGTGTCTTGAGTACCTTGCGCAAGGAACGATTGACGGCCTCGATGGCGTTGGTGGTATAGATCACGCGCCGGATCTCCTCGGGATAGGCGAAGAAGGGGGTGATGCGTTCCCAATTTTCGCTCCAGGAGCGACTGATGGTGGGAAATTGCTTGTCCCAGCGCTCGGCAAACTCCAGCAGGGCGGTTTCGGCAGCCTCACGCGTCGGAGCCCGGTAGATTTTCTTCAGGTCGGCGACGACGGCTTTGCGCTCTTTCCAACTGACGAATTTCAGGGAGGCGCGCACCATATGCACCAGGCAGAGCTGCACCTGCGTCCGGGGGAAGACCGCTTCAATGGCCTCGGGAAAGCCTTTGAGTCCATCCACACACGCAATAAAGATGTCCTGCACC
>JACCSL010000295.1 GCA_013812995.1 Ardenticatenales bacterium
GTACTTACGTTTTACGTTTTACGCATTAAAACTCCGCCAACTCCCGAATCGCCGCCTCGATGTCCTCGACACCGGGAAGGAACCATTCCTGCTGCACATGGTTGTAGGGCATCGCGGGGACGTTGGGACCACAGAGGCGCTTGATCGGCGCGTCGAGCCAGGCAAAGCCCTTGTCCGCCACGATGGCCGCGACCTCTGCCCCGAAGCCACAGAACTCGTTGTCCTCGTGGATAATCAGCAGCTTGGAGGTCTTTTTTACACTCTCCAGAATCATGTCGATGTCCAGCGGGACGAGCGTGCGCGGGTCAATGATCTCGACCGAGATACCATCCTTCGCCACACGCTCGGCGGCTTCGATGGCATAGTGCAGCATCAGTCCATAGGTAAAGATGGTCAGGTCGCGCCCCTCGCGCTTGCGGTCCGCCTTGCCAATCGGAATCTTGTAAAGATTGTCCGGCACCTCGCCCTTGATGAGGCGATAGGTGCGCTTGTGCTCGAAGAACATGACCGGGTCTGGATCGTGGATGGCGCTGTAGAGCAGCCCCGCCGTGTCGTAGGGCGTGCTCGGGATGACCACTTTCAGGCCGGGGACATGGGCGAAGAACGCCTCCACCGACTGTGAGTGATAGAGCGCCCCGTGAATCCCACCGCCGTAGGGGGCGCGGATGACCATTGGGCAGCCCCACGCGTTGTTCGAGCGGTAGCGGATGCGCGCCGCCTCCGAAACGATCTGATCAAAGGCGGGGTGAATAAAATCGGCAAACTGAATCTCGCAGACGGGAAGCATCCCATTCGCTGCCATGCCGATGCCCACCCCAATGATGGCAAGCTCGGCGAGCGGCGTGTCGATGACACGGTTCTCCACAAACTGTTCCAGGTAGCCCGCTGTCACGCGGAACACGCCACCCTTTGCCCCCACGTCCTCGCCCATGATGACGACGCGGTTATCTTCTTCCATTGCTTTCCAGAGCGTATCGTGAACGCTCTCAAGTACGGTCTTGACTGCCATAGTTCGGTGTTTCTCCTCTACTCTTCCGCGAACACGTAGCGGGCCGCGTCCTCGGCTACGGGGTCCGGCTGCTGCTCTGCCCAGGTAATGGCCTCGTCGATCTGCGCCAGGACTTCTCGCTCGATACCTTGAAGATGCTCCTCGTTGGTGATTCTATTTCCCAGAAGGTAGAACTTGAGACGGTTGATGGGGTCCTGCTCCGTGCGGTACACCTCTACCTCCTCACGGGTGCGGTAGAGGCGGTCATCGTCATCGGAGGAGTGGGGAACGATGCGGTAGGTCTTGGCCTCGATGAGCGTGGGGCCCTCGCCCCGGCGCGCCCGCTCGACTGCCTCTTTCATCACCTGGTAGACCGACAAGATATCCTGTCCATCGACCACGACGCCGGGCATCCCGTAGCCAATGGCGCGCGAGGCGACATCCTCGACCGCCATCTGCTTTTCCAGGCCCACGGATATCGCGTAGCCGTTGTTCTCGCAGACGAAGATCACCGGGCACTTCCAGATGGCGGCGAAGTTCAGCCCCTCGTGGAAATCACCCTTGGAGGAGCCGCCCTCGCCGAAGGAGACGTAGGTCACCGCATCCTCACCCCGGTACTTGTGGGCATAGGCCACGCCTGTCGCCTGGGGAATCTGGGTGGAAACGGGGCTGGAGCCGGTATAGACGTTCAGCTTGCGGTGCCCGAAGTGGGCCGGCATCTGGCGCGCGCCCGAGGCGGGGTCGTCCTTCTTGGCGAAGAGCGCCAGCAGTAGCTCCCGGGGGGTGACGCCGATGGTCAGCAGCACGCCAAAGTCGCGGTAGTAGGGGAGAAACCAATCCTTGCCGGCTTCCATCGCGTAGGCGCAGCCCACCTGCGTTGCCTCGTGGCCCCGGCAGCTGATGTAGAAATGGGCCTTGCCCTGGCGCTGGATCTGCTCGCTGCGCTCATCCAGGCGGCGCGCCAGGACCATGCAGCGGTACATTTTCAACAGGTCGTCCTCGGTCAGCCCCAACTGCCGATGGTCCAGCGTGGAGCCAGCAACGCGGGTGTCGATGCCGACACGCTCGACTATGCTCATCAATCCTCCTCAGCGAGTGTTTTGCATTCAGTCCAATTGCGTTGCCTATCATATCGGATTGGAGGGAAGGCACAAGCGAGAACGGAAAGGCGAACGGAAAGTCAAAAGTCAAAAGTCAAAAGTCAAAGGTCAAAAGTCACCAAGTAGGCCCCTAAAGGGGGAAAGTAACAGCAGAGACAACCGGACAAGGGTTTAAGGGGCGGGCCAGCTAACTCGGATTTCGATTATGGTGCCCCCATCGGGGGCCGGATACAGGGTGACGCTGGCAGAGGGATACGAGAGGGCGGCTTCGCCCATTTCTTGGCAGTATAGCGAAGAGCAGGCATTTTCTGCTGCGATTCGTGCAAGAGCACTTGTATCCTCGCGACTACTCTGATATGCCGTCTCCTCCGTCTTCCCCTCGATGGCTGCAAATCCAGGGAACCAGGCTTCCATGAAAAGCAGCACCTCTGGCAGAGAATCAGGGGTGTGGTAGGTAGACCATTCCCACATTCCTGCAACTGCCCCGCTCTGCCCTTGATCAACGAGTTGACTGCCTGGATAATGGGGCGGAGCCAGCGCATGGGCCAGCATGGGCGCACTCGCAATCCCAACCAGGAAGATAAAAAAGGGGAGGAAGAGATAACTCACTCCTCCACATAGCCCTAAGA
>JACCSL010000318.1 GCA_013812995.1 Ardenticatenales bacterium
CAGGCCATGCGAGGCGGGGATGGGGCGCAGGAAGTCGCGCGGGTCGCTGGCAGGGGCATTGTGGAGCAGTGCGGCATACTTTTTATAGGCGCTATAGCCCTCCTCAAAGTGCCCGTTCAGCGCGCCCTCGGTGCGAACGGCCTGGTGCAGAGCGTGGACCACCTGCGGGCTGAAGGCGTGATACTCGCCCCCCTTCTTATACTTATAGAAGCCGGGGCTTTCCAGGCTGGCTTCCTCCTGCCACGCCATCTGATGCCAGGCGCGCACTGTTGCCTCGATCTCGGCCAGCCCGACGCCACCAATGCGGCTTGGGGTGCCCGCAAAGAACTGCTCGGTGACTTCCTGGCTGAGTCCCAGAATCTCGAAGAGTTGCGCGCCGCAGTAGCTCTCCACCGGGCCGATGCCCATCTTCGACATGATCTTGAGCAGCCCCGTTTCCGTCGCCTTGAAGAAGTTCCGGGTTGCCTCCGGCGCGCTCACGGTCGCGCCGCGATAGGCATCGGCCCCCAGCGCGATGGCGGAGTCCAGGGCCAGCCAGGGGCAAACGGCATTCGCCCCGAAGCCGATCAGCGCGGCGAGGCTGTGCGGGTCACGCGCCTCACCACTCTCTACCAGGAGCGAGACACGCGCGCGCAGGCGGAGGCGCAGCAGGTGGTGATGGAGGCCACCTACCGCCAGCAACGAAGGAATCGGCAAGCGCCCTTCCCCGACGGCGCGATCCGTCAGGAGGAGCAAGCCCGCGCCCTGCTCAATGGCCTGCGCCCCCCCGGCAAAGAGATGATCCAGGCCCTGCTCCAAGGTTTCATCCGCCGCGAAGGTCGCGTCGAGGCGAGCAGCGGGCAGCGGCCCGGCCATCAGCGCGGCCACCTGCGCTGCCGCGAGCAGCGGCGACTCCAGCGCGAGGCGGGGCGTGTGGCCCTCTTCTGATTCCAGCATCGCGGGAAAGGGCGTAGGCAGCGGGCCAAGGTGCGTGTAGAGGCTCATCATGAGTCGCTCGCGCAGGGGGTCGATGGCGGGGTTCGTGACCTCGGCGAAGCGCTGCTTGAAGTAGTGGGCCAGCGGGCGCGCCTTCTCGGAAAGAACGGCGGGCGGGGTGTCGTCCCCCATCGAGCCTATCGCCTCGGATCCCTCCCATACCATCGGCTTGAGAATTACCTGGAGTTCCTCGGCGGTGTAGCCAAAGGCCGCCTGAAGGCGCAGCAGCCGTTCCGGGTCGATGCTTTCTTCTGCAATGGGAGCAGCATCAGGCGCGGGGCGCGGCAGCACGGCCTCGTAGCGGCGCTTTCCCGCCAGCCGCACCTTGAGGAGCGAGTTCGTCAGCCAGTAGCCCTCCTCGACATCCGCCGTGACCATCTCGCCAGGACCCAGGCGACCGTGGTAGGCGATATCGTGCGGGTCAAGGGCCGCCGCGCCCGCCTCGGAGGCAACGACGAGCCAGCCCTCGTGCGTCACATCGTAGCGCAGGGGGCGCAGGCCATTGCGGTCCAGCGCCGCGCCCAGCACGAGGCCATCGGTGAAACAGACGCCCGCCGGGCCATCCCACGGCTCCTGCATCGCAGCGTGGTAGGCGTAGAAGGCGCGCTGCTCCGCCGGGATCGTGTCATCGTGCTCCCAGGCGGGGGGCAGCAGCATCGTCATGGCATGGGGCAGCGAGCGGCGCGCTGCCCCGCCCAGCACGAGGAGTTCCAGCGCGTTGTCCAGCATAGCACTGTCGCTCCCCGACTCGTCAATGACGGGGCAGAGCTCCTCGGGGAGAAGGCTCTCGCGAGCGCGCATCCAGTGAATATTGCCCTGGAGCGTGTTGATCTCGCCGTTGTGGCAGAGGCGACGGAAGGGCTGCGCCCGCTCCCAGGTGGGCGTGGTGTTGGTGCTGAAGCGTGTGTGGACCACCGCGACGCGCGAGGTGTAGTGCGCGTCGCGCAGGTCCAGGTAGAAGAGCGGAAGTTGGGTCGGGGTGAGCATCCCCTTGTAGACAATCGTGCGGCTGGAGCAGGAGACGAAGTAGCCGCGATACCCGGCGAGGCGGAGCTGGCGCTCGCACGCCTTGCGGACCAGGTAGAGCAGTCGCTCCCAGGGATGTCCGGCGGGGCAGGCGGTGGGGCGAGCG
>JACCSL010000333.1 GCA_013812995.1 Ardenticatenales bacterium
TCCATTGCCAGGCCGCTGACCGGACACCAGCCCCGCCGCCGCGCCACCCAACTGAGCAGGTTATCCACGCGGCTTTGCAACGAGGGAGCCAGCCACCCCGCCTGCCGCCGTCGGTTCTGAAAGCGCGCCTGGCGATAGCGCGTCTTCCGGCTGCGCCGAGAGCGCCGCACGCCCGCCCGCTTGAGCAGCTTGTCACGGATGAGTTGCCCTCGGTGGGTGAGCTCGCCCGCCCACAGCACCTCTGCGCCGCGTGCAAAGTGCCCCACCAGCACCAGCCCGCTGACGCGGCTGCCAGGGTCTAGCTTCAGCGTGACGGGTTGGGTCTCGCCCCCCACACGATCCAATAGCTTGATCGTGAAGGGTTGCTGATGCACCACCACCGCCCGTCCCGCCTTGAGCAGCTTCCGCGCCCGCGCCGGATGGCACGGCATCAGCGGCTCCCCGCTCGCATCTAACACAAAAACTCGTGGCATGAAAAAGTCTCCTTACGGAACTCGGCTTGCGCCGGTAACGGTCCCCTCGCCAAAGTTATCCAGGCTTGTCGTGTCTACGGCACTGGCTTCACCCCGTACACCTGTTTAACCGCAGACGATAGAGCCTGGGGCTGGGGTTAGGCACCCCAGGGTATCGTAACCTGGATAACGTAGCCCTCAAGAGGCTTAGGCATGGTCAACGTCGGGGCTTGCCGGAGCAAGCCCCCGGCTTCCAGCCGGGGGTCGTTGACGATGACCCTTCCTACTCTGTGTGTGCCGACTGTGCCAGAACGGCCTTCTCGTACCAGTGCCAGAAGCGTTCCACGCCCTCTTTGACCGAAACCTTGGGGTCGTACCCCAGCAGGCGGCGGGCCTTGCTGATGTCGGCATAGGTGTAGAGAACGTCTGCATCGGGCATGGGGGCTGGGACGAGCGTGGCGGGCCGACCCGTCATCTCCTCGATGTAGGTCACAAAGTCGGCGAGCAGCACCGGCTCGCCCCGCCCCAGGTTGATCAGCTCATAGCCCAGCGGACGGTCAGCGGCGGCGACAACGCCAGCAACAATATCACCCACATAGGTCCAGTCCCGATGCATCTGTCCCCCGTTGTACAGAGGAACCTCGCGCCCAAAGAAGATATTGTCCAGAATCTTGTAGGCCATCATATCCGGCCGCCCGCGTGGTCCATAGACGGTAAAGAATCTCAGAGCGGTGAAATTCATCTTGTGGAGGTGGTGGTAGGTGTAGCCCAGCAACTCGGCGGCGCGCTTGCTGGCAGCATAGGGCGCGATGGGTAGGGCGCAGGGATCTTCTTCTTCAAAGGGCATCCGGTCCGTGTTGCCATAGACCGATGAGGTAGAGGCCAGAACGAAGTTCTTCACCCCATGAGTGCGCGCCGCCTCCAGCAGGTTGAGCGTGCCTGTCAGATTCGTCTCGTAGTAAAGGTGCGGGTCATCGATAGACGCTCGCACACCGGCCATGGCCGCCAGGTGGACGACGGTATCGATGTCGTGCGCGTCAAAGAGGCGGGCGAGCGCCTGTTGATCTCGGATATCTTCTTGAACGAAGGTAAATTGCGAGGGCGTGTGCGCGGCAGCGGTCACCTCGGCCAGATTCTCTGCCTTACGAGCAGGGCTGTAATAGCTGTTAAGGTTGTCGATCCCAACGACGCTATCACCACGGATGAGGAGATGGACAGCGGTATGGCTGCCGATGAAACCTGCGGCTCCGGTAACAAGAATGCGCTTACTCAAGATAGACCTTCCCTGATCAATGTATTGGATTGCGGAACGAGAAGCCCTTTCTGCAAGAGAAGGGTCTGGTATGTCTGGAGAACCCGCTTGAAAATCTGCTGCTCGTCAAAGTGCTCTATCGCCATCTGCCTTCCGGCGCGCCCCATTTGCCGGGCTTTCTCAGGGTGTGTCAGCAGCTCAACGATGGCCTCTGCCAGCGCAGGGACATCGTTCAGCGGCACGAGGATTCCATTTCGGTCATGCTGGACCGCCTCGCGACAGCCGCGAATATCCGTCGCGACACAAGGAATACCCATCGCCGAGCCTTCCATGAGGCTGCGCGGGAACCCTTCTCGGTGCGAGGGGAGTACCAGCATATCCATCAGGCCGTAGTGCTCGGGCATCAAGGGTTGCGGACAGTGGCCCGTGAATACCAGCGCATCGGCCAGGTTGGCGTCTTGCGCTATCTGGGGCGTCAGGGCGTCTTCTTTCTCCTGGTCGCTCGGCCCGATCATCAGGAAGCGCACGGTCGGCACCTGTTGGATGATACTCCGAGCCGCTGCCAACAACTCCAGGATTCCCTTTTCTGCCACCAGGCGGCCCACGAAGCCGACCACTGGGCTATCCACAGGGATACCCAACGCCCGACGTCGTTTGGCCAGTGTGTGATCGTCCAGCCGCTGCCGGTCGAAGTGTGTGATATCGATCCCATTACCCAACGGCTCGATTTGAGCGGGTTTGCAGATTCCCTCGGCAATCGCTGTCCGGACGTCCTCTTTGTTTTGTGAGAGGATACGATCCGAGCAGAGCGCGGCGATTTTCTCCATCAAGATATAGAAGCGTC
>JACCSL010000343.1 GCA_013812995.1 Ardenticatenales bacterium
GTCATGTCCAGGTCGCAGAGATACGGCTGGCAACGCCCACGCCCATCCCCTCTGCCACATCGCTTCCGTCATCGACGCCCACCGCGACGGTCTCGCCGACAAAAACCGCGACGGTCACCGCCACCACGACAGCTACTGCCACACCCACTGTTAGGGCCACGGCAACCCTGGCTCTGCCAACGCCATCGGCAACGGCGGACGCGGGCAGCCTCGGGTGGCAGCGTCCTTTTCTGATCGCGCGTCGTCTCACCCGGCAGCGCCTTTCCCCCGGCACCGCGAGCCTCCTGCGGCAGGCTCCGGCGCAGGCCGCGAGTCAACTCTTCCTGCCACTTCTGATAACAGGGCGCCCCGTGCCTCAGTGCCGCGAGATGGTGGCGAACAGCACCTTCCACAGCAATACGGACTGGTTCATGCTGCTGGGGCAGTACGCGGCTCGCTACGGCGACGAGGCATCGTGGAGTGCGCCGCGCAGCCTACGTGTGGGCATGGCACCCGGCGACAACATCGAGAGCTTCTCCTCGGCGCGCCTGCCGGTGACGCTGCCCCCGGCGGCGCTGAGCGCGACGCTGACGCTGCGCTATTTGCCCCAGGCTGACGGGGCGACGGATGCCGACCGACAGTATATTGGAATTCTGGATGAGGAAGGGGTCTACATCGCCTCGGTGATCCCCAGTGGTCTGCGCCACGAGAGCGAGTGGCAAAGGGCGACCTACGACCTTCAGCCCTTCCTGGGTCAGACCATTTATCTGTACATCGGGGCCAAAAACGATGGGGTAGCTAGCAGCACTCGTCTCTACGTGGACGATGTCCAGGTAAGTCTCTGCACCTTGCCTTGAATCAGGCGCAGACGGTTGAACAGATAGGCGTAGCTGTGCTAAAGTTGCGCCTATGGCTGATTCCCATTTCGATGTAATTATCGTAGGAGGGCGCGTGGCAGGCTCGACGCTTGCCGCGCGCCTTGGCGCTGCGGGGCTGCGCGTACTGCTTCTGGAACGCACCCTGCTGCCCAGCCTGCCCCCCGTCTCCTCCCCCGCGATTTACTCCAGCACGATGAAGCTGCTGGATGAGATCGGGGCGGAGGAGGCTGACTATGCTCGAAATACGCCACGCGTACGCCGCTGGGTCACCGAGGCGGGTGATGCGTTTCGCACTATCAACTATATCCCCGACCTGCACGGGCGGGACTATGGCTATGCCATCGATCGTGGGCGCTTCGATGAGGCTCTGTGGCGCAATGCGGCCCGCTTCCCAACGGTAACGGCACTCCAGGGATTTGTCGTCACAGACTTGCTCCGTGAGGGGGACCGGGTCTGCGGGGTGACCGGGCACACGCTCACGCAGGAGCGATGCACTTTCAGTGCTGATTGCGTGGTTGGGGCCGATGGGCGCTTCAGTCTCGTTGCGCGGCAGGTGGGAGCCAGGGTTTTTGCAGAGCATACCGCGCAGCCAACGACGCTCTACTATGCCTACTGGAAGAACGCTGAGCCCTACGACGAGCATGGCCCCGCCATTCATCTCTACGGGTTGGGACAGGGCTATGGCTTTCTGCTCATGGACAGCGCCGATGATACGCTGGGCGTGGTCATTGAGGGGCAAAGTGCCCTGCTTGACCCAGGAGAGGAGGGGGCGGAGGCGCTCTACCTGCGGCTCCTGCGCGAGCAACCCCGTCTCTGGCGTCGCCTGGCACGCGCGGAGCAGAGCACCGAGGTCCGGGGAATGAAGAAGGTTGGAAATCTTTATCGCGCCGGGGGCGGGCCGGGCTGGGCGCTGGTCGGCGATGCGCTTCATCAGAAGGACCCATTGGATGGGCAGGGCATCTACGATGCCGTGTTCACGGCCAAGGTGCTGGCGGAGGCGATCCTGGCCTGGAAACAGAAAGGAACCTCATGGGCACAGGCGGCGGCGGATTATGAGGCAGCGGTCTACGCCGAGACCTATCCCATGTATATCGCCACCCTGGAGCGTGTTGTGAGGGATATTTATACCTATCATACCCCCTTCTCCTGGAAAACTATGATCCGCTGGATTGCAGCGGACCCCGAGTACAAACGTCGTCTGGCTCTCCTCATTGTGCGGGGCATAGATCCGGCCGAGTGGCTGCCTTCCTCCGTCGTCTCCCGCGCCATCGTTAGGGGAGCAGTAGAGGATCTGCGTCGCTTCTTGCGCCGCCAGCCCGACCCTGCCGCCCTTCCTCCTTTGGAAAGTTGAATTGCCCTTCTTCCGACTTGTCATTTTCTCATTTTTGGTCAATCATGAGCAGCGTTACAACCGTCCTATCTCAATCCCAAAGGGGGAGCTGTCAGCCACCCACGGGTAACCTCGTGGGCTTGCGGAAGGTTGAATTAACCCCTCAACTCAAGCAAGGGCAACTGGCTGACTAGACGGACCGCAACTAGCGACCTGAGCGTGGTAGCTCAAGCTACATGGCGGATGCGCCCACCCAGTCTGCCATCCCTAGGGTCGCCAGTGTCGAGGGTGTCAGTAGCGGGCGAGAGCCTGGAGAGGAAGTAATTCCTATGCAGTACGTTCCAGTCCAGAGCAGTACCGGCAAACCCCTCATGCCCTGCCACGCGGCGCGTGCGCGGGAGTTGGTACGCAAGGGGCGCGCCGTGGGGCGCTTCAACAAGGGCATCTATTACATTCATCTGCTCGACCGTGCGGAGGGAGAAGTGCAGCCCCTCGCGGTCGGGGTAGACCCTGGCTCCCAACGCGAAGGCTTCACGGTCAAGAGTGAGGCGCATACCTACCTCAACGTCCAGGCAGAGGCGGTAGATTGGGTAGGCCAGCATATCGAGGTGCGCAAGGTGTTGCGCCATGGACGGCGTGGCCGTAAGACGCCCTATCGCAAGCAGCGGCAGAATCGCGCACAGGGTGGGATCCCACCCAGCACGAAGGCGAGATGGCAACTGAAACTGCGCGTGCTCCAGTGGCTCGCGGCGCTCTACCCTATCTCCATCGTGGTGGTAGAGGATATAGCAGCCGTCACGAAGGCAGGCAAGCGGCGCTGGAATCAGAGTTTCAGCCCGCTTGAGGTCGGCAAGGCGTGGTTCTACAGTGCGGTAGAGAAGATGGCAGAGCTATGGACCTTCCAGGGCCACCAGACGGCCGAAATGCGGCACGCGATGGGCCTCACCAAGTCCAAACAGAAGCTCTCTGCGGCGTGGGAAGCGCATTGTGTGGACAGTTTCGTGCTCGCCACCATTGTCATCGGTGGGCCTATCGAGCCGGACAACAAAGAGATGTTGATTCTCGTCCCCCTTCGGCTTCACCGTCGCGCCCTGCACCGGGCCAATCCGCAGAAGGGGGGCGTTCGTCCGCCTTATGGAGGGACGAAGTCAGGGGGTTTCAAGCGTGGGAGTTGGGTAAAGCATCCCAAGTGGGGCGTGTGTTATGTGGGCGGGGCTTCCGCTGGCAAAGGAGGGATTAGCCTGCACTCCCTCCGCACGGGCAAGCGTCTGACGCAGAGTGCGAAACCGGAAGCCTGTCACTTTCTCTGTCACGCCAGTTGGCGAGTGTTTCACGTCTAGCCATAGCCTTGAGCGGCAAATCATTGTTTGGCCTTGCCGCTCCATTCCTCCCACCGCTCGAAGCGGGTGGGTTTCCAGGAGCTAACCTTTATGAGACCTGTTGCTACTGTCGTCCTGTTGCTATCTTTGCTGTTGGTGGCCTGCGGAGGATCCACCGTTGCACCGCCCGCCGCGACAGAAGTTGTGGCTGAACCAGCCACCCCTACGGCGGAAACTCCACCCACCGCAACAACCTCGACCTCGCTGTTCGACCCCATCAAAACTGCCTGTCTCGTCACCGATATCGGGAGTGTGGAGGATGGAACCTATAATGAATCCGCCTATCAGGGACTTTTAAGGGCGGCAGAGGAGTTCAACCTGGAGCATGAGCTCATCGAAACCCGCTCTAGCGATGAGTACAAGGCAAACATCGAAAAATGCCTGGAGGGTGGTTTCAAGGTTGTCATCACTGTGGGACCATTCTACGCCGAACAAACCCTGGCGGCGGCTCAGGCCCATCCCGACGCTCACTTTATCGCGACCGACCAGTCCTTTGAAGAGATTCCCGAGAACCTGGTCACGATTCACTTCCGCGAGGATCAGGCAGGTTTCCTGGCCGGGGCCCTGGCCTGCATGATGACGGAAGAAAATAAGGTCGCTGGCGTCTATGGAATCGAGATTCCGCCCCTCAAGCGGTTTCGCAATGGCTTCGAGAATGGCTGCCACTATGTGAACCCCGATGCGGAGACGCTGGGCACCTACATGGAGAGCTTCATTGACCCGCAGGCCGGGGCCGAGGCAGCGGATGGCTTCATCGCGGAAGGGGCCGATGTGATCTTTGGCGCGGCCGGCGCGACGGGCGGGGGTGCGCTCCGTCAAGGAGCACAGGCTGGCGTCTATGTCATCGGTGTGGACCAGGACGAGTATAAGACCACCTTCCTCGATGGACAGGCTCCTGGCTCGGAGATGATTCTCTCCAGCGCAGTGAAGGAGGTCGGACAAGGGGTATATGACCAACTCAGGGGATTGGCAGAGCCAGAAAGCGATCTCTGGGCCGGTGGCGAGATCTACCTGATGGAAGTTGCCAACGACGGAATCGGCTACGCAGAATTCCACGAGGCAGAGGCGGTGATTCCCGAGGCGGTCCAGGAGCGGCTGGCAGAGATTCGAGAGTTGCTGGCAAGCGGCGAGCTTCAAACGGGCGTTGATGTCGCATCCGGCGACCCGGACCCCGACACGATGCCGGAAGCAGTTCCTTTCGAGTCGGAAGAGTAGTCGTTGCAGGAGTAGCGGG
>JACCSL010000353.1 GCA_013812995.1 Ardenticatenales bacterium
CCCCCAGCGGGGTAATCATCAATGTTGGCACCGGGCGCGATACCAGTGTCAACGAGATCGCCGCCCTCCTGCGCGAGCGGCTCGACCCCGCCGCCAGGATCGATTATCTACCCCCCGCCCCCGGCGAGCTGCGCTACAGCATCGCCGATATTGCTACCGCGCGCGAGCTGCTCGGCTACGAGCCGACTCGTTCCCTCCAGAACGACATCGATGAAGTGATCGAGTGGAATCGTCGTATCGTTGAACCGTTATCTTAGGGAGTCCCGCCCATGACCAGCCATGACAAGCCCAAACTTCGTTGTAGCGTTGGCGTTACCGCGCACAACGAGGAGCAGAACATCGAGCAGTGCCTGCGTGCCCTCCAGAACCAGCTCATGCACGAGGTGGAGATTAGCGAGATCATCGTGGTGGCGAGCGGCTGCACCGACCGCACCCATGAGATTGTCCTCGCCCTTGCCTCGGATGATCCGCGCATCCAGCTGATTACCCAGCCGGAGCGGCAGGGAAAGACCAGCGCCATCAACCTCTTCCTGGCTGCGTGCAGCGAGGCGATTTGCGTGCTAGAGAGCGGGGATACCATTCCCAACGAGACGGCCATTGAGCACCTGGTGCGTATGTTCCGCGACCCCAAGGTGGGTATGACCGGGGCGCAGAAGGTGCCGGTGAACACCCCCGACCACATCACGGAATATCTCTCCTTCCTGCGCCTCAAGATGGAGCACGAGCTTTGCCTGGAGATTCCGCGCCTGGGTGAACTGATCGCGTTCCGCAAAGTTTTCGACTCGATTCCCACCGATGTCGCGATGGACGAGGCATTTGTGGAGGCTATCGTGGAGGAGCGCAACATGGAGGTGCGCTACGCACCAGACGCGGTGGTTTACAACATGGGCCCAAAAACCATCTCGGACTTCATCAAGCAGCGCCGCCGCAACCATGCAGGACACCTGCACCTCAAGCAGAAGTATGGCTACAAGGTCTCCAGCTTGAACAGCCAGGTGGTCGCGCGCGTCGCGCTCCTTCAGGCCGTGGGTGCGCTGCGGCTCATCGGGGTGCTGGGGCTGCTGGCGCTGATCGAGGCATGGGCACGTATTCTGGGCAGCTACGATTACTATGTGCGGGGCAAGCGGCACGAGGTCTGGGACATTGCCTGGTCAACCAAGCAGGTGGATCGCACCGAGTTCGATGCGCGCAACCGTCGCCAGTTCGTTGGCAGCCAGAATGGCTCCCAGTCGCAGAGTAGCGCGCCCATTAAGGAAGCGAGCAATTTGTGAGTCGTCAGGCGCTCTGGACGATTGCCCGCGTTGTCATCACGCTGGCGCTGCTGGCCTTTCTCCTCAGTCGCGTGGAGGGGGATGCGGTGCTTCAGGCCATGCGTCAGGCGAACACGGGCTACGTCCTGCTGGCGGTGCTCCTCTACCTGGGTGCCATCCTGAGCAACGCTCTCAAGTGGGGTGTGCTGCTGCGCGCCCAGAGCGTCGATGCCCCGTGGTCGGCGCTGCTGCGCTATACCTTCGTGGGACTCTTTTTCAATAATTTGCTGCCTGGCGCGGTGGGCGGGGACCTGATGCGCGGTTATGGGCTGGCGCGCTACACGCGGCGCGGCGCGGACGCGGCGGTGTCGGTGGTGGTGGACCGGCTCATCGGGCTCATTGCCCTGACAAGCAGCGCGGTGCTCACAGTGCTCTACGCACAGGGTCAGCATCTCGCGGAGGGAACGGATCTGTCCGGCACTTTCTGGATCGCTCTTGTGGCAACGGCGCTGCTCCTCGGGGGCTTCGCGCTGATGATCAGCCGCCGCATGAGGGGCTGGGTTGGGACTCAACTAGAGCGACTGGCGGGGCGCATGCCGCTGCTGCTCCCCCTCGTTCCTCTTTACACACGTCTGGCCGACGCAGTGGGAGCCTATCGCCACCAGCCGGGGGTGCTCGTGCTCGCGCTCGGCATCGCCCTCTTCACCTGGCTTTTCTCGAACCTCGTGAACTACACGCTCTCCCTCTCGCTTGACCCGGAGACGCCACTTTCTCTGCTACACATCTTCATCTTCAACCCGCTCGTGGGACTCTCCCAGTTAATTCCGCTCTCTATCGGCGGTCTGGGGCTGAATCAGAACCTCTACGACGCCATCTATCACCAACTGCTTGAGTATAACCAGGCGCATGTGGTGGCGGTTTCATTCCTCATGCAGTTCGTCATCTTCCTGACCTCGCTGCCCGGCGCGTTGATTCTCTGGTTCGACCGGGGGAAGAAGGAAGAAAGCAGCACGCCCCTGCCTGAGCCACAGAGCTAATCGGAGCCATTGCCATGCCTGCGTATCGTGCGCGCCTGACTCTACCCTTCAAGATTGGATACCTAGCTCAGGACGGGTCAGAGGTAATAGGGTTGCTTAACCTGACTGCCTCAGAACTCCAGGTCGAATATCAGCTCGAGACCCAGAAATTTACCACCGTCGAGCGGTCGGAGTTGAGCTATCTTAAACTCCTGCTTGATGAGATTGCCCAGATCGAATTAAAAGATCGCTGGCTGTGGGCCACACTGACACTACAAATGAGACATATTGATGCGCTGGAATCGTTGCCTAAGAGTAGGCAGGGCCGCATCTCGTTGACCATTGGACGGGGAGATCGTGAGATTGCCAAGCAGTTCGTGCGCATCCTCAGTCAGTATCTTGCTGAGCATGACCTTGAGCAGTTGGAAAGAGACCTTCGAGGCGATGAGTAAGCCGCCCTAGTGACCGCGCTTGTAGCCGAGCAGCATAGACACAGACAAATCCACGGGAAAGAGCAACGTTTCCCCCTGAGTCTCCGCTGCCACGAGCGCCGCCTCAATCCGCGCCAGCCCGGCGGCATACGCCTCGTCGCTCAGCAGCGCCAACTGCGAGCAGCTGTGCTTGCGCAGAAACGGGTCCTCCAGCACCGCCCGCCCCTGCCGGTGGTCCACAATCCGCTCGACTTCCCGCCGCTCGATTCCCTCAAAACCCGCCGCGCTCATCCAGCCTGCGACCTGCTCCCATGTCGGAAAGCGCGCCACATCCGTCTCATAACACCCCTCGAAGAACTCGTAGACGTACCAACTCTCCCGCTGCTCATGTGGCACGCCGCCGATCACGGCAAGGGGCTGACCCGCCCGGAGCACACGCTGCGCCTCGCGGATAAATCGCTCTGGTTCATCAAAGTGATGAATCGCGTTGATGCAGTACACCAGGTCAAAGATAGTAGTGGCAAAGGGCAACTGCTCCGCCCGACCACGCGCAAGCCTCAGCGGCTGCGGTCGCGCACGCGCCTGGCTCAGCATTCCAGCGGAGAGGTCCAGGCCATACACAGCGGGGCAAACCTCGTGCAGCGCGGCCAGCCAATGCCCTGTCCCGCACGCCACCTCCAGCACATGGCGCGCACCCACACGGCGCGCCAGTGCCCGCAGGGCTCGCTCTGTATCGCTCGGTTGCTCCTCGTTGAAGCGCTGGTTGTACTGCGGCGCGAGTGCATCGTAATTCACCTTGGGTTTGGTCATGGCGGCTACCCTACTCATCAAGGAGAATCACTATCTCGCGTTTTTGTGCGAATGTACAGAGTCTTTCTATGGCTTCTTCTGCCGAGCTCCCCCAGTAGACCAGGTTATCGCCGGTGGTACCATAAACATGACTAAGAGGCGTCATGAGCAAGGCAGCATGTTTGTTTGAGATACTTCCAATCATGCAGAGCGGTGACTGCAAAAACTCACAGTACTTTTGAATAGCTTCGATGGGTACACCATGAGTTGCTTCATCTGCCGCATCAAACTCTGTGGCTTCACTCAAGGCTATTCCATTGAACTCGTTTTCGTGAATGAGCTTCAAGCCGCTAAATTCTTGCAGAAATGCTTGTACTGAAGGAAATACAACATAGCCTTCTGCTTCCAACGCGTCGATATAGGCGGAAATATCTATCTTACGACCTGGATACCAGCCTGCTCGTCGCAAAGTTTCAATGGTACGTTCTGAAAATGGAAAGTTCATTTTCGCTCCAGACACATAAAAGCGACGCATCTTCCCGGAGATGCGCCGCTTTGTAAGCAAAGTTTACTACGTTGCAGCAAAGAGAGGCTCGGCCTCCGTTGGTATCTCAATTGGCACGAAGTAGGCGGCAGGAAAAAGATAATCTTCGCCCGTTTCATCAATGAGGCGGAGGTAATTGCTGTTTGCGGCTGACTCATCGGGTAGAACACGATAGACGGTGCGTAGCCTTAGATCGTCTTCATACCCTGCATTGTTGGTGCAGAGAACATAATGGGGTGTCGTACTCTCTGTCATCATAGCTTAGTCCAGAAACCGTTTGATTTTAACGCGGTGTCTTCCAAGTCCGTGCGCCTCATACCAGTGTAACTCGGCACTGTGGACTATCCCATCAGAAAGCCGCACTAGCGCCACACCCTTCAACTTGCGCCATCGCCCCTGCCCAAAACGCTTTTGTAGATCCGGCAACTCCCGAATGGAGGTGCCGATGGCAATAATCTCGATATCTGTGATGGACCCAACGATCTCGAAATCCATAAGGCGCTACCTGAAATTGTTGTCACGCCTGCTTACCGCGTCAAAATCTCATCGTGTTACAGCATCAGCCGCATGGGGTTCTCCAGGAGGCGCTTGAACTCGACCATGAACTCGGCGGCCTCGGCACCGTCTGTCACGCGGTGGTCAGCGGAGATCGTGGCTTTCATGCGCTGCCCGACAACGATTTGCCCCTCCTTCACCACGGGTTCCTCGCGGGTGCCGCCCACGGCCAGAATCGCGGCCTCGGGCGGGGTGATGACGGCGATGAAGGAATCCACGCCGTACATGCCCAGGTTCGACACCGTGAAGGTCGTCGCGCCGATGTCATCGGCCTGCACCTTGCCCTCACGAGCGCGCCCCGCACGCTCCCGCGTCACGCGGGAGAGCTCGCTGAGCGCCATGCGGTCGGTGTTGCGCGTGGCGATGGTCATCAGCCCGGTAGGCGTGCTGACCGCGATGCCCACGTTGACGTCGCCGTGACGAATGATCTTGTCGCCGCCGAAGCTGGCGTTGATGTTCGGGAATTTCTTCAAGGCAAGCGCGGTGGCTTTCACCACAAGATCGTTGACCGAAATCTTGATGCCCTCTTCCGTAAGCGTC
>JACCSL010000361.1 GCA_013812995.1 Ardenticatenales bacterium
GTGGCTGAAGTTGGTAAAGCCCAGATCAAACAGCAGCAGCGCCCCCGCGGGCAGAGCACTCAAGATCCGCTCCCAGAAGCGCTGGTCATGCGCCGCCGCATCCGGCTCATACCACACCTGCTGCGGGAGGCGACTCCCCAAGCAGAGCAGCGCCGCCATCCGTCCGGCGAGCGGCGCTTTGTCAGCGCCTTTGAGGAGGCCCACCTTGCGTAGCAGGCTATCGAGCGTCGAGCCATCCACAATCAATACCTGCTCATAGTGCTCATAGGCCCACTGCACTTCCGGCGGCAGGGGGCGGCTGCGACGGCGCCACCGCTCATGCAAGGGCGGTAAAATGTCGTGCAAAATCGCTGCAAACAGGCTGGCGGGCAGGCAGCGCAAGCGCGTGGCAAAGGCTTGTTGGCTGATCCGCACGGGGGGACTCCAGAGCACCGCCTCCTGCCGTACCACCCGCACCAATTCGTTGACACTGCCGATTTGCCGCCAGATCAGGCTCACGACCAACGCGACCATGATCGGCAAGGTCAGGATGCGTTCCCGCAGCCCCAACTGATGAAAGTGCGCCACTTGCGCCAGCGTCGCCGGATGCACCAACTCTGTCAAACGGGCGCTCAGTTGCTCATCCAACGGGGGGCTAGTCGGGCCTTTACTGCGATCTCGCTGGATGGCGCGCGTATGTCGTACTGTACTTTTCTTACGCTTTTTCTTATCGGAGGGTGCTTTTTCGCTCATCCCCTCATCTTATGATTTGCCCTCCCTCTGTCCAGTTGGACCGCGCTTGACGCTCTCTTCAATTCCTTAATTTGTTACCGATGCCCTGAGCCGACAACGACAAGCCTCCACTGCCCGTCTCAGCTACTAACACCAGTCTCACATCTAACAACTCCACCCCCTCTCCAAGTTCCGCGAAGGTTCCCCCCGACGCATTTCGCGACCGCTTGGCCGAGATATGTACCATCAGCTTGCGTGCCTCACAGGCCAAGCTCGATCAACTCGACCAGGCGGTAGATACCCTGCTGGCCTATGGGCACACAGTGGCAACCCTCGCACACTTTGCGGACTGGTGGTACACCGCATACCTCGGCAGCAAACAAGGATCAGGGCCGCCCCACCTTTCTCAGGTAATTGATCACATTGATGCAGCACTATTACAGGGCACCAAGCCCCGTGAGCGTCCCCCAGAAGGTCCTGCGCCACGCCACCTCACAGCAGAGGAAGAGGAACAACTGGCAAAGGAGAAGGTCAATCCTGTCGTCGTCAATTTTGCGAAGGCAGCTCAAAAAGAGCGAGGCGGCCTCAATGACTGACATGGACAAAGCTGAGCTCACCCGTCAATTAGAGGTCCTGCGCGCACGCGGTATTGCCCATACCCAGCGCAAAACATCTGAGTCAAAAGCAGAGCTTGATGCCGATGTCCGTAGCAAAAAGCGACTATGGGGTGCGGAACAGGATTGGGGAGACCACCTCACGCCAGAGGAGCGGCGCGAGCAGGCGCAAGCAGTGCGCAACCGTGTGCGCACAAGGCTGGAGGCTGGAGAAATGGAGGACCCTGTACCTGCTGACAGCACCACTATCGTGGGGGTGCAGTACCTGCAACGACAGTGGCTTTGTACGCCGCTCGCCACGTGATAGAAGCGAGTGGCCGGGGGTAACAATGCCTTGTCCACACTGTCATTCGACCCGCGAGCGTGCACGCCTCCAGCGTCTTTATCCTTGTCCGCCCGTCATTCAACGCCTTGCTGAGGCTGATTTCCAGGTGCTCAGTTCCCTGAGTGAAGCCCTGCGAGCAACAGAGCGCTTTATCCAGCACTGGCCTCGTGGGGTTGCTCTAGCCTTCACTGGCGGCTATGGCATCGGCAAGACACATCTCATCGCGCAGATTTACGCTGCTGCCTGGGCGCAGGGGTTAACAGCAATCTATACCACTGGCCCCGCTTTAGAGCGCCTCTTCTTGGACTTTCGCACCGCAGCCGAGCGGGATGAGGGCGATATTACTCCGTTACAAGCATGGCACGACCACATCTTCGCGGACATCCTCTTACTGGACGAGGCAGACCGTCAAGCACAACAAAACGGCAACTCGTGGGGAGAGAGAAAGGGTTTTGACCTAATAGATACACGTCTGTCCCACAATCGTTCGGTGGTCCTCGCTGGCAACGCGCTGGAGCAGCGGCTCCATCC
>JACCSL010000371.1 GCA_013812995.1 Ardenticatenales bacterium
CTATGGCATTGCCCCTGGCACGCCCCGCATCGACAGCGCCCTGCACGAGCCGATCCTCGCGCCTGCTCAATCGTGGGAAAACGCGCCCCCCAGCTTCAGCCCACGCCTGGAGGCCACCCTGCCGCTGCGCCATCGAGGGCAGGAGATTGCGGAGGCCCACCTGCTCGCGGTGGATACGCTGAATGATGGCGTGGCCGCCTACGATGAATACTGGCTCGACCTGGAGCGCCAGGTTGGCCCCGACTCGGCCCGCCTCCGCACGCTTGAAGAGGGGTGGGGGGCGCTACGGGTGAACGAGGAAGTGGGTGTCGAGTGGTATGTCCTGGAGACGCGCGCCGATGGCCTGCGCCTCTACCAGAGCTCGGCCTCGATTGCCCAGCTCTGGCCTACCAGCCTCGGTGCCTCCCTGCCGCGCGAGTTCCAGATATACCCCGCTGATCCAGACCTCCAGGCATTCCGCCAGGGCTGGCTGGACGCGGAGGGACTCCAGGCGATGGCGCGGCGGCAGAGCATCTGGTTGGCCACTGTGACTGCCTGGCTCTGGCAGCGGCTACCCGCAGAGCAAGCGCCGCTGGTGGCGGTGCGCTGGCCCGCGCCCGGCCAGGTACAGGCCGCGCTGCTCCTGGTAGACCCCGCGCAGCCCGGCTGGCAGCGCCCACAGCAGAGCGTCTTCCTGGAAGCGCGCCGCCGTGCCGTGGAGAGCACAGACAACGCGTTGAGCACCCTGCTCTCCCAGGTAGATCTGAGCCGCCACACGCTGTTTGTGACGTCGCCTCTCGGCGTAGACCCGCTGCACCGCGCGCTCAGCGTACCACTTTTGCTGCGCGCGGCGGGGCTGGACGACACACAGCTTGAGATGAAAATTCAGGGGGGGAGCGGCTGGCTGCGACCTGTGGCGGGTGCGACAGAGGCGCTTTTAGAGGAGGCAGCGACCGCCCTCAGAGCCGCCACCGACCCGACGACAGAGCAGCCGCTCTTCGCCCAGGTCGTGGCGGGGGAGGTATCCCTTTACATCCAGGCGCAGACGGCCATCCTCCTCACCGAGCAGGTGGACGGAGATATCCTTCGCGATGCCTCGCAGTTCGCAGCGCCGGGCGGCCCCGCCAGCAGCCCTGATCTGGCCGGGTGGTGGCTCGCGGTGGGCTACCGCGTCCGGGGCGGCTCCCTCACGGAGCAGCGCGCGACTCTCCGCCAACTCTCCGCCGCCGCTACGTATCTCCTGGACGTGCCAGTGCCCAACAGGTCGGAACTTCCCGAAGGGTGGTTCTACGAGCCGTAGAAATTCAAGCGGTTACTCTTTATCAAAATTGAGGAAAAACGACTTGTCCAGGGTTTGCACACCGTCTTTCGCCTCTCGCACTCGATAGTAGATGATGCCTCGCCCATTCTCAACAAACTGACCTATTGCAAATTCGATCAAGATCCCATCGCCACCTATAGAGCTTACACGCTCCAACTTCCAACTGGTGCCATTCCACGGCCCCGTGCGTTGCTCCTCGCTGGCTTCAATGGTGGATGTCGTCGTTGTCATGCCATATGGAGTCTTCACCCGATTATGGGCAGAATCGATCAGGATTCCTGTGAGTTCAGGAAGCTCGTCCCCCCCATCCACCAGCAACCCTCCATTCGCTCTCTGCTCTACTACAAGAATCGCTTCCCCAACTTTTCCCAGCCTTATCTCGTCAAAGAGGTCCAACATCTCTTCATAGTCGCTCTCTGAGATACCCATATTGGGATGATACGGTAATGACCCCTTAATGTCACCGTGTTGTTGTACATAGTCCGACCACCAGGCGGAGTTTTCTTGAAGGGCTCTTGAAAGGTCGCAGTTAATTCGGTTAAGCGTGGAGATCCCACCAGGTCCATTATATCAACGTCGATAGAGCCAAGGGGTAGCAGGGGGGCAACGAGAGGCGTTGGAGATAGGACTTGAGCGGGTTCGGTAGGTTCCTCGCTCCGCGCGGATGCCGTTGCAGCCGTCGCTTGTGTGGGACTCGGTTGAGTGGCAGGGCTTTCCTCTCCCCGGACACAGGAAGAAATTCCCAATAAAGCCACAATAAAAAGCACATACCAGCGCCTCATTCTATCGTCCTTTCCAACTCAAAGTGTCTAACTGTTTATGACGACTGCTCGGCGGCGTTGCGGAGAACCCAGCCCTCGAAGGCGGGTTCGAGCGACTCTAGGCTCTGCTCGAAATGCTCTTGCAAGAGTTCCTCAGTGATGGAGAGGCGCAGCGCGTCCGTGGCCTCCACTGGGGTGGCACTCTTGAGCGCCTCACTGTACGCCTGCTCGTTCTCCGTTCGGGCATAATCCTGGTAGAACTCCAGGAAGGCTTCCGCCCCATACGTTTCCACCAGATAGGCGACAAGTGCTGCCGAGTAGGCATATTGAATCGGTATGGATTGTTCTTCGCCCCAGTCGGCGAAGTGCTCGGGGCGGGTCACGTCTGCGAGTGTGGTGCGCTCGGTCCCGCGTCCTGCGAGCCAGGGCCGTAGCGTATCCCAGGGAATTCCCTCGCCAAAGAAGGTCGCCGTTCCCTCGGCCACCCAGGGCGGGGTGTAGGAGCGGGTCGAGGTGGCGAGGAGCAGGTGAACCAGTTCATGAGTGATGGTCTGCTGCCGGTACTCGAAGGGAAACTCCTCTAGCGAGGCCCCATTCAGCACGAAGCGGAGGCTGTTGGTTTCTACCGCACCATTCTGGATCAGCGTGTTGTGCGAGGCAACACCCTGTGTCTCGTGGCCCTGCTCTGTCAGTTCCGTGAAACGTTCCTGCGAGGCTGGAACCAGCATGACATAACGCTCACTCAGGCTCAGTGTGCTTAGCTGCTCCGCGACGTGCTGGTAGGAGACCTCTGCCTCGGCGGTGAGCAGGGCCGCCTGCTCCGCAACGGCGGGGTCTGTCAGAATTAGGAAGTGGGGACTCTGCGTGACCTGCCACTCCTGCGCCCACAGGGGTACCT
>JACCSL010000373.1 GCA_013812995.1 Ardenticatenales bacterium
GCCCTCTTCTCTTTTCTGGAGCAAACCCATGATGAAAAAGCTGTTTGCCCTTATGTCCCTTTTGCTGATGCTTCTGCTCCCCGCCTGTGGCGCGGCGGAGGGAGCCGCACAGGTTGTCCCAACGCCAACCGCCGCTGTGACCAGCGCAGCCACGCGGACCCCAACACCGCCCGCCACCTCAACGAAGGCTGCCTCGTCCACCCGCGTGCCACCCTCGCCCACCCTCGTACCACCCTCGCCCACCGCAACGTCCATCCCGCCAACACCTGCTCCGACGATTCCTGTCGGGCAGCCCGCGCGCCTCGTGATCACGAAAATTGGGGTTGATGCCCAGATCGTTCATGTGGGGCAGGATGCACAGGGACGAATGAATGTGCCCGAGGAAGTCGAAGATATTGCGTGGTATATGCCTGGGGCAAAGCCCGGCGAGGCAGGCAGTGCGGTGCTCTCTGGTCACTTCGATGACTACAAGCAGGATCCTGCGGTTTTCTGGCGGCTGGATGAGCTGGAGGAGGGCGATGAGATTCTCGTCACGGACGATGCGGGGCGAGAGCATCGCTTCGCGGTGGTGGGCAAGGAGGCTTATTCCTACAATGAGGCCCCGCTGGAGCGCATCTTCGGTTTCACTATTCGCCACAACCTGAATCTCATCACCTGCAAAGGTATCTGGGATGCGAGCAGTCAGAACTATGACCAGCGCCTCGTGATCTACACTCGCCTGGTAGAGGCGGGAGGACCATGAGGATTGAATGGTAGCCAACGGTTGAGAAATTTGCAGAACGCGTGCATTGGCTCTAACCCTCGTCGGTAATAGTCGTCACCTGCTTGAGGTCCAGGGTCGCGCCCAAGCGGGTAAAAATCTCCTGCGCCACTTGGAGATGGCGGGTGGCCTTTGATGGTTCGCCCGCCAGCAGCTCCAGCCGCCCCGTTTGCATCGCCACGCGCCCCCGTTCCAACGCATCCGTGATCTCTGCTAGGACGTGCCAGGCATGGTCCAGGGCCTGGCGAGAACCATGCCAGTCACCCTGGCGACTCTTGCTTTCGGCAGCAATGCGCCAGGAGGCGGATTCGACCAGCCGATTGCCCGTTTCCTGGGCCACGCGCACGGCATCCACCACCATCGCATCGGCCTGCTGAAGTTGCCCCTGCTCCAACCAGATATATGCCTGCGTTTGATAGATCTCTGCGATCATATCCTGTGCGCCCATCGTCGCCGCCTCGGCCAGGCTCAGGTTCAACACCTCCTGGGCGACCTCGGGCTCTTGCTGGAGGAGCAGGACCTGCGCCAGCCCCAGCGCCCCGTTCGCCTTGTGATAGGCCATTTGGAAGGTACTGGCCAGCGCGAGACTCTCTCGGAAGTGGAACTCGGCCCGGCCAAGGTCGCCCTGGTCGCGCGTTAGAGAGCCCAGATTGTTGTGGACGATGACCATGCCTTCCACATCGCCCAATTCCTCGCGCAGCGCGAGGCTGCTCTCGAAGAAGGTGCGCGCCTTGCGCCAGTCGCCGGCGGCTACAGCCAGGATGCCCAAATTGCTACGCGTGGCTGCTGCCCCCCAGGTATAGCCCATCTCGGAGCGCAGGGCTTCCGCCTGCTGCGTGTGGTGCATGGCCGCTTCCCAATCCCCCAGACGGTAGTTGATCCCACCCAGGATGTTCTCCGTATAGGCGAGTTCCGCCATGTTCTGAGCGCGTTTGGCATAGGCCAGCCCCCGCTCTCCTGCTTCTTTGGCCTGCTCTAGCTGACCCTGTAGAAAGTGGTTCCAGGCCAGTTCCGTCAGGGTGCGGGCTGCCTCGGAGAGCACCAGCACGTCTGTGGG
This sequence comes from Ardenticatenales bacterium, assembly GCA_013812995.1. Lineage (GTDB taxonomy): Bacteria > Chloroflexota > Anaerolineae > Ardenticatenales > Ardenticatenaceae > JACCSL01. The sequence goes on from JACCSL010000373.1 coordinate 1,818, forward strand.
TTGCTCCAGCAGGGCGAACGCCTGTCGGAGATAGCCCTGCGCCTGCTGAAATTCGCCTTGTTTCTGAATCGTCGTAGCAAGGCGGCGGTAGAGCCCAGCCTGCTGTGCGTCGGTCAGCGGCAGGGACAAACCCTCCTCCAAGACGCGCTGCGCCCCGGTATAGTTCCCCAAGAACTGATTGGCCTCGCCCAGGCCAATGATGATTCGCCAGCGCAGCTCCTCGGGGGGCTCCGCGATGCTCGCCAGGGCAAGTGCCGCCTGCTGGAAGTGCTCCAGCGCCTCCCGCGTGGCGGAGCGCGAGGCGGCCCGTTCCCCCGCCAGCACCAGGTAGGGCAACGCACTCACCTGATCCCCGCCCACCACAAAGTGATGGGCCAGCTCCTCGGTGGATTCATCCTCGCGGAGCTGCCAGCGTACCTCCAGGGTTTGTGCCAACTTGAGATGGTGCGCCTGCCGATGCGTCTCCAGCAGGCTGTTATAGACCACTGTCTCGATAAGAGGGTGGCTGAATTGCCAGTGCTCCCCGTCGGAGGTCTGCTCCAACATTCCGCGCATTTCCAGCTGGCTCAACGCCCCACGACTGGAGGAACCCTCCGAGATACCTTCCAATAGGTCGATATCGAAGGAGCGACCAATGACAGACACCGTCTGAAGCAGCTGCTTCAATTGGAGCGGCAGGACGTCCACGCGGGAGCGGATGAGCGCCTCCAGCGAGGAGGGCAAGGGAAGCTCTCGCAGGTCCATTGTGGTATCGATTTTCCACTGCCCCTCGTGTTGTTGCAGATAGCGCTGCTCGATCAACATGCGCACGAACTCTTCAATATAGTACGGGTTGCCCGCGCTGCGCTCCAGGAGGGTCGCCTGGAGGTGGCTGGGAAGCTCCGCGCTGGGTAGAAGCTCCGACAGGAGTTGATGGCTCTCCGCATGGGAGAGGCGCGTGATCTGTAAGGTAAGCGTCCGGTCCGGGTGAATCTGCTGGATGGCTGCTAGACGATCTTCAAATACCTCTCCCGCCTCGGCACGGGTAGCGCAGACAAACAGAATCGGGACGGAGGTCACCATGTAGGAGAGGAAGAGCAGCAACTCGGCAGACATAGGATCAATCCAGTGCAGATCGTCCAGAAGCAAGACAAGAGGTTTTTCCAGGGCAAGCGCCTTGAACAGGGTGCGCATCGCCACGAATGTCTGCTGGCGCAGTTGGTCCGGCTCCAGCGTCACCAGGCGCTCACCCTCGGCCCCGCTCGGTTTCAGCCCCAGGAGCATCTCGATGAAGGGGCGAGCCATGTGACTCTCTTTCGGCCATTGTTGCATCGCCTGCTCCATGCGGGCACGGCTCTCATCGGGCGTCTGGGCGCTTTGCAGGGAAAAGGCATGGCTCAGAATGTCGGAGAAGAGCGAGAAAACATACGTCGAGCGCTGGAGGGAGCAGCGCCCCACCCAGACAGTTGTCTGGGGCTCCATGCGGGCGGTAAACTCCTGGAGCAGGCGGCTCTTGCCAATTCCCGCCTCGCCCTCGATGACAATCAGCCCGCCTGCGCCCGCCTCTAAAATCTGCGCCACTTCCTGCATCTTCTGGAGCGACTTCTCCCGCCCGATGAGCCGCGTCTTGCTGCCGGGCAGGCCGCGTGCCGACGCAGGGCGTTCCCGCATCCCGAGCAGTTCCCAGATGGCAAGCTGCGGGCCATCCTCCACGGGAGCATAGTCGAAGAGATGGGTCGTGGCCTGCTGCACCGCGCCAGCCACCCACACCCGCCCCGGCGGTGTCGCCTGGGCAAGCGCCTCCGCCTCCTGGAGCGGCTCGCCCCGCACGATGATGTTTTCGGCCAGGAAGGTTCCGATGACTTCGCCCTGACTGATGCCGATCTGGGCCGTCAGCGGAACCTCGGTCTGTGCAAGCGTCTCGCCGACCTCATGGATGATGTACCAGGCGCTCTGGGCCGCGCGCAGGGGATCATCTTCATGGGCCACGGGCACCCCAAAGAGCACGGTGAGCCCCTCCTGGCGCAACATGACATGGCCCTGGTAGCTTTGCGCCATGCGTGTCAGCGAGGGCATCACCAGCGAGAGCGTCTCGTAGAGCGCCTCGTTCTCCGCCTCGACGAGCGGAATCAGATTGAGCCACAGTACCGTCGCGAGGTGACGCGCGCCTTCGGGCGACCCGGAAGCCGCACGGTGTTGCACATGGGCAAAGCTATCCTGCACGAGGGGACGCTCGCTCTGCCGCAGATGGTCCAGCGCGCCCTGTGCAAGCCAAAGGTCATAGGCAGCGCCCAACGCAGTAAATCGGGCAATTGAGGCATGGAACGCTGTCTCTGCCCTGGGGTAGTACTGATCATAGGCCATCACGGCGCTGTGGGTGAGCTTCTGGTACAGGTGCCCCAGCTCCAGGAGGGCCAGCCCCTCCCGGTAGGGGTCCTTGTGCTGCTGGGCAAGGGCAGCGGAACTCTGCAATGGCTCCTCGGCCTCTTGGTAGTGTCCGGCGCG
>JACCSL010000388.1 GCA_013812995.1 Ardenticatenales bacterium
GGGACACGGAGCGCAGCGACGTGGGGGAGAGGGCTCCGCTGGCACGCTTCCCCTCTTCCAAACCACAAATTCCGTCAGAAGCAGAAACGTAATAACTCGACTTTTACAGTGACAGCCTACTGCTAACGCACCTTACAAATAGCTGGGTGAAACGAACCCAAAAAGAGCCAGAACAGAGGGCGCAGGAGCGGAGCCATCAGGTCCTGAAGCGACTGCCCTTGGGAGAGACCAGCACTCATAAAGAGGGCTAGATTCCATAGGCTCTGGGCTTGTGTCACACGCCGCCAAAAGGGAATGCTGTCGTCAAGCTCCCTTTGGCGGACGCGCCGTGCATGACCATTGGCCCTCCTACCTCACCTTCACGCACTGCACCCATGCCTTTTGCAACGCCCAGCACCTGCGCGACATGACTTCCGCGTTCCATTCGACAACAATCTCGCCGAACGCGATGTGTGCATGATCAAACTCAAACAGAAAATTTCTGGCACCTTCCGCACACACGCGGGAGCCGATACGTTCTGTGCCATTCGCAGCTATATTTCGACCGTGCGCAAGCAAGGCGCTCATGTTATTGAGGCCATTCATGATGCCTTGCATGGTAGCCCCTTCTACCCCGTACCTGCTCCCCTGCCTGAGTAGTTACCTTGTTAGCGCATCGATCAGCTCCAGGCTTGCGTCCGCCCGCTGGCTAAAACTCTGGTATACTCCTTCACGGAATCGGTCGATCATGGGGCTCTCCTTCCTGGCGAGGAATTGAATGAACCCATTGTCGCCGATTCCTTTTCAGTTGTTAAGTTGCTCTCATACCTCCGGCTCTAAACTCAAGTAATTGAGGAGGTTGTTAAAAACAAGCCGCTGAAAAGTGAGTTGGCTTGAGAATTAATGAGGAATGAATGAACCTGATTGCAGAAAAACAACACGCAGTGGAGCAGAACCTGGTCGCCAATGCCATCATCGTAGAGGGGCTATCGCAAGGTCCCTTTACGCTGGCAGAGCGGATGGCGCACCACAAGGTGCCCGGCCTGAGCGTTGCTGTTATCAACGAGGGGCGCATCGAGTGGGCGAAGGGCTATGGCGTGCTGGAGGGGGACAACGAGGAGCCTGTGACGACGGATACGTTGTTTCAGGCGGCCTCCATCAGCAAGCCCGTCGCGGCCCTGGGGGCGCTGCTTCTCGTGGAAGCGGGGAAGCTGGGGCTGGATGAGGACGTGAACACGTATCTGCGCGGCTGGCGAGTGCCCGACAGCGAGCACAGCGCAGAAAGCAAGGTCACGCTGCGGACGCTCCTCACGCACACCGCCGGGCTGACCGTGCACGGCTTCCGGGGCTATGCCGCTGACGAGGAGGTTCCAAGCACACTCCAGGTTCTCGATGGCCTCGCCCCCGCGAACTCCGACCCTGTGCGTGTGGATGTGCCGCCCGGCACGCTCAATCGCTACTCGGGCGGCGGGTATACGGTGCTCCAGCAGTTGATCGAGGATGTCTCTGGGCAGCCGTTCGCCGAGTTTATGCGGGAAAACGTGCTGGCCCCGCTGGGAATGGAAAGCAGCGGCTACGAGCAGCCGCGCGCAACCAACCTCGCCGCGACGGGACATCGGGAGGACGGAAGCCCCATCGTGGGGCGCTGGCACCGCTACCCGGAGATGGCCGCTGCCGGGCTGTGGACCACACCGTCCGATCTGGCGCGCTTTGCCATTGAGATTCAGCGCTCGCTGGCGGGGGAGTCCAACAAGGTGCTCTCGTCAGAGATGACCCAGCAGATGCTCACCGCTCACCTGAGCAACTGGGGCCTTGGCCCCGAGGTGGGGGGCGAGGGAGACACCCGGCGCTTCCTCCACGGCGGCTCCAATGAGGGCTTTCGCTGCTATTTCACGGCATACTGTAGCAATGGACAGGGGCTGGTGGCGATGACGAACTCGGACAGCGGCTCGCCCCTGATTATGGAGGTCATGCGGAGCGTGGCAGAGGTCTATGGCTGGCCCGATATGCGGCCTGTGCGGAAAACGCGCGCCGCCGCCAACCCTCATCTCTACCTGACCTTTGTCGGCACCTATCATCTGGCTGATCCGGAGCTGGACATCGCCATCACGAGTGAGGGAGAGCGCCTGTTTGTCCAGGTGCTGCCAGGGCCGCGCCGCCCCGAATTGCACCCGGAGTCTGAGTTGGGCTATTTCGTCGTAGACAGCGGCGCGACGGTGCAGTTTCAGCCGGCGAACGAGGGCGCGGTCCAGGCGCTGAGCATTACCTTTGGCGAGGGCGGAACCTTCCGCGCCGAGCGAGTTGCGGAAAATGGGGAGAAAAATGGATAACATCAGCAAGGCTGACCTTCTCGACACGCTACGCGAGAACCGCGCCCTCTTTGATGCCCACCTGTCACAGGTGAGCGAGGAGAAGATGGCCGGAACCGACACAGAAGAGACGTGGTCTGGCAAGGATGTGGTCGCGCACATCACCGTCTGGGAGCAGCGCCTGGTGAATTACCTGGCATGCGTGGCGCGCGGCGAGCCTGGCCCCCTGCTGGCCCCGGAGATGGGCTGGGAGGAAACGCACCGCCTCAACGCGGAGGATTACGCGGCGAACCATCATCGCCTACCCGCCGACATTCTGGCTGACTCCCACCGCTCCTTCGAGCAGCTTCTGGCGCACATCGAGCGCTTCTCCGAGGAGGCGCTGACCGACCCCGGCCACTTTTCCTGGGCGAAGGGTCGCCCGCTCTGGCGGCGCATCATGGCCGGGCCAGGCTACGGCCACTATCAGGGCCATCTCTACGATCTGCTCCAGATGATCGAGCCTGAGAAACATGTCCGGCTCGACCCCGCCCTGCTGGACCGTTACGCGGGAAGCTACCAGGGGCCACGACGCGGACATACGCTGACCGTCCGCGTTGCTGAGGGGCAACTGGTGCGGCACAATACGTGGGACGGGGCTGAGGCTGCGCCTCAGCCCTGCCTACCTGTGGACGAGCGGCGCTTCGTCTTTCCGGCGGCGAGCGGGATGTTGATCTTCCAGATAGAGGCGGATGGCTCCGTTCCCGCTGTGGAAGAGTGGAGTTATCTTTTCACACGGGTCGATCCTGTATGAGTGCCAAGTTTCTGGGGTTACCCTTCGCGGCCTGGGGTCTGCTGTGCCTCCTGCTGGCCGCTTTATGGCTGGTGGTCGGGCCACAGGAACGGCTGATGGGTGCCACCGGGCTTCGCTTTGTCGTGCTGCGCTATTTCCATGCCCTCACCTGGCTGCTCCTGGCAATAGCCGCGTTCCTCGCGGGGTTCGACCTGCTTGGCGGCACGAGCAGCGCCAGGATGGTGGCACTTCTCTCCCTGGCCGTCTATATCACTTTCCTGATAACCCTCTTGACAAAACCCAGCCTCTGAGCAACAAGGATAAGCAAACGGTGAACAAACCAACTCGCACGCTTCTTTTACTCCTCATTCTTCTATTGTCTGTAACGGCTTGTGCTACCCCGCAGGCCACTGAGCCCATCGTGGCGGTCCCGACGGCGACCACGGTCCCGCAGGCGACAACGTTCACGGACCCCTTTGCCTACTGCGCGGAGGTTGGCACCATCGACGAGCCCGATGCGCGCTTTGCGGGGGGCGACGAGTTGCCAGAGGCCATCCGCCAGGGGCTGCTGGATCTGGGGCTTGTCAGTGCCGATGCACCGCCCGAGATTCTGGCTGGTGGGGTGTGGCGCTGCCGCGAGGGCAAGGTCGTCGTCTGTCATGTCGGGGCCAATCTTCCCTGCCTGGGCAAGGCCGACAGCAGTGAGACCCCCTCCGAGCCTCTCAAGGAGTTCTGTGCGGAGAACACAGATGCAGACGTGGTACCGGCTGTGGTGACCGGCCGCGAGACGATCTACGAGTGGCGCTGCACGGATGGCGCGCCGGAGATTGGTCGCGCGGTGTTTACGGTGGATGACCAGGGCTTCATCTCTGACTTCTGGTATGAGCTTCCGGCAGAGCCCGGCGCGGCAGAGCCCACAGCCGAGGCCAGCGGAGAAACGCCCACGCCCGTCACCAGTGCCGAGGGCGAGACGCAGCCCAATGGTCGCCTCCTGATGCACAGCAGCCAGAGCGCCGACCTGGATGGCGATGGCACCGAGGAGGAGATTATTACCTCCTCCTGGTTGGACCCCAAAGACAATTACGCCATCCCGCTCCAGGTAGACATCGTCGCCGCCGATGGGACAGTGCTTTACAGCCAGAATAGCTGGGAGTCTCTGGGCGACCCCGGCACGTCGAGCCCGGAGGAGTTGGGGCTATTCAGTTATGATTCCATTCAGTCGGTGGATGTGCAGGAACTGGCCGGAGAGGGAGCGCCCGAGGTCGTGGTGCAGGTGCGCCGCGCGGGCACCGGGCAATTTCTTCTGGTAAAGATTCTCAGCTTTGCCAGTGGTGAGCCAACCGTTCTCTTCGACGACGAGTTTTATAAGGGCGCTCTCGATTATGTGGACGAGGGGTTCGAGGCGGCTCAGCCCCTCTACCTGTACAATGAGGCGAATTGCTGTCCCTGCCGCGTCGAGCGGGTGACCTATGGCTGGGATGGGGAGCGCTTCAAGGGGCTGGAGCGAAGCCGCGAGGCGATAGAGGGCGGGGAGAGTTGCCCCGCGTTCCCGCAGCCTGCCACATGGCAACAGGTCGAGGGGAGCAACGAGGGGCCAAGCCCCCGCCGCGATGCAGCCCTCGTCGCGGATACGACGCGCAACCGGGTGATTCTCTTCGGGGGGCGCAGCGGAAGCACAGCCTTCAATGATACCTGGGCGTTCGACCTGAAAACGCAAAGCTGGCAGCTGCTGGGAAGCAGCGAGGCACCGCGTCCGCCCGCGCGCTTCAGCATGGTGGCGGGCGTGGATAGCATGAGGGAGCGGCTGATCATCACGACGGGGCAGGCCGCTGATGGCTCCGTGTTCGACGATGTGTGGAGCTTCGATCTGACAAATGATACCTGGCAGCAGATCGAGGCAAGTGGCGAGGCTCCCGCCCCGCGCTACGGCGCAGCGGGCGGTATCTTCGACTACAGTGATGCCCTTTACCTGACGCATGGCTTTGCGGACACCCGCTACAACGACACCTGGGCCTTCGACCTGGAGAGGAATAGCTGGAGCAATGTGACCCCCGAGGGCGACCTGCCCCTCAACCGTTGCCTGCATGGCGCGGCCATGACCGGGCCAGGGTCTCTGGCTCTCTTCGGTGGCTGCTCCTCTGGCTTTGGTCCCTGCCCGCAGGAAGATAGCTGGGTGCTGGACCCCACCACGACGCAGTGGCGGCAGATCAGCGAGACCGGGCCGAGCGCGCGGACCTTCCCTGGCATGGTATCGCTTGCGGATCGCAGCGAGGTGCTGTTGTTCGGCGGCGGGGGCGCAGAGCAGGCAGACTTGAACGATGTGTGGATTCTGGATTCCGTGCTTGAGCAATGGCGCGAGGTAAACCCCGAGGGAACCCCTCCCACCGCGCGCGATGGTCACAGCATGACGCGCGTGATGACGTTTGACATCGGGAGCGCTCCCTCTAGCGGCAGTCACATCCTTGTCTTTGGTGGTGAGAGCAATGGCGAGGTGCTGAACGATCTATGGATGCTGATACCCGGCGATGAATAGGAATCCTGTCGAACTGGCCCAGGCACTGATCCGCTTCGACACGAGCAACCCACCCGGCAACGAGGCCGCGTGCGTGGCCTATGTCAATGGCCTACTGACGCAGGTAGGGATCGAAACGACGCTGCTGGCACGGTCGCCCCAGCGCCCCAACCTGATTGCCCGCTTACCAGGGGAGGGGCGCGCGCTGCCTCTCCTGCTCTACGGCCATCTGGATGTGGTCCCGACCACAAACCAGCTCTGGAGCCACCCACCCTTCGAGGGCGTGATCGAGGATGGTTATCTCTGGGGCCGGGGCGCGCTGGATATGAAGGGCGGTGTGGCGATGATGCTCGCCGCCTTCCTCCGCGCGAAGGACGAAGGGCTGCGTCCGGCGGGGGACATCTTGTTCGCGCTTCTCAGCGATGAGGAGGGCGGCGGGGATGATGGGGCCAAGTTCCTTGTCGAACAGCATCCCGAGCACTTTGCAGGGGTGCGCCATGCCATCGGGGAGTTCGGCGGCTTCACGTTGCACCTGGGTGGGCAGCGCTTCTACCCGATTCAGGTGGTGGAGAAGCAGGTGTGCTGGATGAAGATCAGGGTGTCCGGCCCCGCCGGGCATGGTTCCCTGCCGATGCGAGGCGGCGCGATGGCAAAAGTGGCACGGCTACTCCAGCAAGTGGAGCAGCATCGCCTGCCCGTGCACGTCACCGCCCCGGCCCGCACCATGATCGAGGGCATGGCAGCATCGTTGCCGCTGGCGACGCGCCAACTGCTTCGCCAGCTTCTGATCCCCACCATGAC
>JACCSL010000402.1 GCA_013812995.1 Ardenticatenales bacterium
GTCATGGTCTGCACCGGCGACTGGCACGGGCTGGACGCCATCGAGAAATGGGCGGAGGATCTCTCTCTGTGGCCCCTGGCACCAGGCTGGGAAAGCAGCGTGGCAGAAGCCGTGCGCCTCATTGAAGAAAGCGATGGGCTCTACCGACGCAGTTACATTGGCTTCCTGAATGAGGCGATGGTCTACTTTGCCGACCTGGAGAAGCTCTGTACACCCCTAGAAGAAATTGCGGACGGCTGGTTGGCGATTGCTGCCCAACTCCGCGCGGGCGATGACCTGGAGCGGCTCAGCACACGAGTTCTGAGAATGGCCGCTCGCGAGAGCCGCTTCTGGGGTTTGATTCTGGATCAATTTGGACAAGGGAACAATGGGTAGCGATTACGACCGTTGGAAAAAACAGCGCGAGACCGAACGCGCACGAAAAGAACAAGAGGAACAGGCCGCTCCCCGGCGGCCTGCTACACCGCCGACCGACGACCCCCGCCCTTCAGCGCGCCCCAGCGCCGCTTCCAGGCCGGAAGAGCCGCGCCGCACCTACCAGGGAGCCATTCCAACGGCACCCGAGCCGGGCAAGGGAGCAGTGCCGCGCAAGGGGCGCGGCGATACGCTGCGCGGCTGCCTGGGCTGTCTGGGTTTGACCATCGGGGTGCTGCTTTTGCTGGCGATTGCGGTGCTTATTGGCAGCACCTTCTACTGGCGCGAGGTCGAACAGCGCGGGCGTGTCAATGTGCTCATCCTTGGCATTGACGAACGGCGCACCGAGGAAGGCCCCTTCCGCAGCGATACCATGATTCTCAGCGCCTTCAACCCGAATCGTCGGGAGGTCGCGCTGATGTCGATCCCGCGCGATCTGTGGCTCACGATTCCGGATCACGGCGAGAATCGCATCAACACCGCTCATTACTTTGGAGAGATGGAGGATTATCCGGGGGGCGGGCCAGCCTTTGCCAAAGACGCTGTCGCCAGCAACTTCGGTGTTCCGCTGCACTATTATGTCAAGATCGACTTCGATGGGTTCGTCTCGATCATCGATGCGATGGGTGGCGTTACCATCGATGTACCGGAGGCGCTACACGATGAAAACTACCCTACGCCCGACTATGGGATCACGACCATTGACATCCCAGCGGGGGTGCAGGAGATGGATGGGGCGACGACCCTCATCTACGCTCGCTCGCGCTACAGCACCAATGACTTTGACCGGGGGCGTCGCCAGCAGGAGATTATCAACGCCATCCGCAACCAGTTGGCGCTGCCCGCCACCTGGCTCAAGGCCCCGGCGATCTACGCGGCAGCGCGCTCAGCCGTGACCACCGATGTTCCGACAACGGAATGGCCCGCGCTGGCGATGATCCTGGTGCGCTCCGACGTGAAACGCGCCGCCATCGGCCCGGACGCGACGCGGGACTTCATCACGGATGGAGGTGCCCAGGTGCTATTGCCCATCTGGGAGGAGATCAATCCCATCCTGGCCGAGCACTTCGAGTAGCCTGGCGCTGCCATGCCCCCTCCCCCGCGCAACCTGCGTCCCCAACGCCCCGGCGATGAGGGGCCGGGGCTTGCTGAGCGCGCGGGTTGCTTCTTCTTCGTGGCGATGCCTGTGGTATTCGGGCTCCCTGTGGCAATGGCTTGGGCGCAGGTGCTAGGGCAATGGTTTTTCTATGCGTATGTCTCTGTTGCCATCGGCGCGCTCGCCTTTGTGGTCTACCTGTTGGAGCGAGAGGAGGAGAGGTGAGTTATGGACTTTCCACCAGTTCCATCAAATCGCGAGGCCAATCATGTCCCATGCCCAGCTTTTAACTGCATAATTGACGATGGTTTATGTTGGGAGTGTTGTATGGCTGATCGGGGTGGCCCCGCCGATACTGCCGAGGAATTGCGGCGGTGGATTATCATGTCCAATCAGTTCGGCTCTATTGCAGAGTTTCAGGAGGTTTGCGCCAGGTGTCCATATTGTATATGAGCACTATAGAGCAATTGCCTGATCGTTTCGAGGCAAAAAGCAACGAGGCGGGTATCCAGTACACCCCAATTTTGAGGATTTCAGCAAATTTCCAAGTAGTCTATGGCATAGGCCCTGTCGCCCTGATTGCAACCAGCGATACAACATAATACAGGTAGTCTTTATCCTTGATGCCACAGAATTAGGGTTGGAAGCTGGGACGGTTATCATTATCCAAACGAATGCGGAAAGTGAGGACTGATTTCCAGCTCTCTCACTTTTCCAATAAGTTTCCACCATTGCAGATTCGAGGTAATCATGACACTCAATGAGATTCTCCCTGCGGCTCGCAAGCTCCCCGCCGCCGACAAACTGCGTCTGATTCGTCTCTTAGTAGAAGAGTTAGAATCTCGTGTGGATGTATTTTCTTTGGAAGAGGATAGAACCTATGATCTGCAAACTCCCTATGACTCGTATGGGGCAGCCGAAATTTTGATGAATGCCCTTCACGCAGCAGAGGATGCTGGTAACCCTCGCAAAGGTTCTGATGCAGATTAAGTATTCTACATCTCATCCTACTCAGAATCAGTTGGATAGGCTTCCCTGGCTACCTATCACTCTTCAATACGGAACACAACGGGCACAAGTGCAAGGCTTGG
>JACCSL010000438.1 GCA_013812995.1 Ardenticatenales bacterium
GGGAGTGCTCAGTAAGAATTCACATTCTGCCCCTCCGTTTTACGCGAAACCAGAGGTATAAGGCAACATGACAGCCGAATAGAGTAAAACCTGAGGCCCATAGAGCGGCGTATCGGGGGCCACAAGCCTGGAGCCAGGAGCCGCAAAAGCCGATCAGTAAAACCACATTGGTAATCACCCGCCACGGTAGAACCCAGTTTCGATTGCCCACGCGCTATCTCCTCATTTTTCTTCCCGCCAGCAGAGGTCCGCCTTGTCCTGTAGCGCGCGCTCGACTTGCCACTCTTTCAAGACTTGCCCATTCACATAGAGCCGGACCTGCTTCAAATACCAGCCATCTTCCTTGCCCTTCTCCTTGCAGACCTTCACCTCTTTGATATCCTCAACCGTCAGGGAGCGGCCAACAGGAAGTTGATAGCGCTGGGTGCCTCCTGCCTCCAGCTGCACCCCGTCGAGATCACTCAATTCCCAGTCTGATTTGGTAATGGAGAAGGTGATTTTATCCTGAGTCCCGGCGTCCGTAGCGTCTCCAGTCACGAATTCGACCTCCAGCAGGGTGACAGGGGTATCGGGAAAGAGGGGGATAATGGTAGGGGCGGAGGGAAGGAGTGTGGGAGGCAGGGGTGTGGCGGTGCCCTCCAGCGAGGGAAAGGTACTTTCGGCAGGCGACGCAGAAGCAAAGGTGGGCGCAGGGGCAGCTATCTCGTTGACTACGAGTGCCTCAGCAGCGGGCGTCGGTGTGCCCGCCGCCAGCAGGCCAGCCGCGCTGGCAGCCGCGAGCAACCCCGTGATCGCAGTGAGCAGCGCTGCAATGCCTGAGAGAATGCCCGGCATGGTGGACCAGAAAGAAGGCTTGCGTTCCGAGGACAGGCTTTTTTCGACTTCGTTCGCCATATAGCATACTCCTTGGAGAGATAAAGAGATGAGCATATTGTCCGATTTTAAAACGAGAATACTACTTCTACGAGCGATGGCAATGATTGCTTGATCTCCCTACTCCACCACGATTTCGACCACGTTGCTCTCCAGCGTGCTTCCATCGCTGGTCACGGTGGCTTGCAGGGTGTGGGTGCCGGGCGTGAGGGGCCAGAGATACTCGAAGGGCAGCGCGTCGAAGGTGGCAAGGGGCTCACCGTTGAGGAGCAGGGTGCCCGCGCGGAGGGGCAGCGCCGCCGTCGCGGCGATGGCGATGGGCAGGCGCTGGCTGGCAGCGGGCAGGCTGGGGTCCACCTGATAGTGCGAGCCGCTGGCCGGACTCACCAGGAGCAGCCGCGCGCTCCCATCGCCTGGCTCCGTGGTAGCAAGGTTCCCGTCGCACTGCCGGGTCGGTGGGAAGGCCCAGCCATTCTGCCGCGCCCAGATCATTGCCTCCGGCGGCGGCGTGCGAAAGAGGCGCTCCACCGCGCGATGCTCGCAGCCCTGTCCCGCCAGCAATCCCGTCTCGCTATCCACACGCACCACCTGGAAGGAATGATCGGTGGCGGTGGGTGCATGACCCTCGATAAAGCGCTCCACGCGCCGCGCGGGGCAGAGCGCATCCGGGAGCAGCCCGCTCGCGGTGCAGATTTCCACGGAGAGCAGACCCTCCGGCAAAGCGAAAGGCGTGTGACGCTCGTGGCGGAGCGCCTGCTTCATGAAGTCGTGCCAGATCGGCCCCGCGCCGTCGATGCCGCTGACGTGGCGCATGGCGCTGTTGTCCGCGTTGCCCACCCAGACCCCCACGGTGAGCGAGGGCGTGTAGCCCAGCGCCCAGTTGTCTTTCCAATCTGTCGTGGTTCCAGTCTTGGCGGCGGTGGGGAAGGGCAGGCGCAGCGCGTTCCACTCCCCGAAGGCAGGCGCACGGGCCAGCGGGTCCGCCAGCACGTCCGTGATGAGCGCCGCCACGCGTGGGTCGAGCGCGGGGGTGCCAGCGGGCTCCGGGGCTTCCCACAGCGTTTCGCCCGCTGCCGTTTCCACGCGCAGCAGCGCCCGCGCCGGGCGATGGGTGCCCTGCGCGGCCAGCGTCGCGTAGGCGTTGGTCAACTCCAGCAGCGTGACCTCGCCGCCGCCAAGTGT
>JACCSL010000442.1 GCA_013812995.1 Ardenticatenales bacterium
GCCTTGGCTACTTGGAGGAGTTACGCCAGGAGTTCTTCGCCGACGGGGGCGGCGACGAGCCCCCGGTCCTGGACGAGGACGATGAACGTGCGTTGGATGAGGCGTGGAAGAAGGCAGCAAGGAAAAGAAATAGCTGATGATGGGGTGGCGGCGCTGGCCGGTGGTGAAAGTGTTTTGGGCGGAGCACGTTCCCTTCGTAACCACCCGCCGAGCCTACACAAGATCGCTGCGGTGGACCCTGCACCAGGAAATGCAGCGGAAAGACACAGGAGAAAACCTGGGCCGCGAGCAACGTCAGCACCCATGCTATATTCGCTGCCATGCCTGGCGAATGCAGTGCGTGACGAACCGAGAGTCAGGCTTGTCAACGGGCCGCGCGGCTCGCAGTCGGCTGGGAGATAGATGATTCTGTCTGAGCCCCTGGACTCTCGTTGATATGGAGACGGTGTTGTGTGGGTCCGTTTGTCGCTGTAGCGGCAATAAGGGGTGTGTTTAACAAACGTGACACCAGCGCCGTCCTAAATTACAACTAGCTGACAAGTTCGCCTGAAGGTACAGGTATTTGGACTTTCTGAGATATAGCTTGATCTTTCTCTGGCACCCATCGGGGTGATGTAACCCTCACTGCCAGGAGAAAGAGATATGAAACAACACTGGGACCTGCATGATCTGATTGAGCACTTCACCCTACTGCCGCCAGAGGTGAGATTTTTGGGAGCGAACTCCCCTCATAACCATCTGGGCAAGGCGCTCCTCCTCAAGTTTTTTCAGTATGAAGGGCAATTTCCTGAAAGTGGGGCTGAACTGCCTGCGTCTGTCGTTGAGTATGTGGCGCAACAGTTGAATCTCACGGAAACTCACTTCCACGACTACGAGTGGGAGGGGCGGATGATTCGGGATCATCGCCAACAAGTCCGCACCTTTTTGGGCTTTGCGCCAGCCACCCTGGAGAATCAACAGGAGTTACGCGCCTGGCTCATCCACGAGGTATTACCCCACGAGTATCGCCTCTCCCATTTGGAGCAACGAGCCTATGCGCGTTTGCGTTCCTTGCATCTCGAACCCCCCCCCAGCGCACGCATGGATCGTCTGGTCCGTTCTGCTCTGCACGCCTATGAGCAAACCTTCTTCGCTGAGACCGCCGCACGCCTACCAGAGGCGGTCAAACTCAACCTCCAGCAACTGATCTACCACAAGCAGGATCTGACACAAGACATTGACCTCACGGATGCCGAGGCGGATGATCCGAGTCTCTATCCCCTCCACGACCTGAAATCCACTGCTGGCGAGGCCAAGGTCAGCGCCATCCAAAAGGTGGCCGAGCGGCTGAAGTATCTTCAGGCCGTGGGGCTCCCGGCGGATTTGTTTCGGGGCTTTCCCCTTCCTTTTCTGCGGCAGTATCAACAGCAAGCTGCCGTCGAGTCCCTCAGCCACCTGCAACGGCGTGAACAGGAAGAGCACACCTATACCCTCCTGGCGGCGTTCTGCTGGGTCCGCCAACGAGAACTGACTGACCAGTTGGTGGATTTGTTCCTGCGCGTGCTTCAGGACATCCGCCTGCGCGCCAAACAACGGGTCGAACGAGAGCTGCTGGTGGATTACATCCGGGTGGGTGGCAAGCAACAATTGCTGTATCGGATCGCGGGAGCCATGTGGGACAACCCAGATGGTATCATCCGCGAGGTCCTCTACCCCCTAGTAGGGGAAGAGCGCTTGAAGGCCCTGGTGAAGGAAGCCAAAAGCAAAGGCACCTACCGCCTGTCGGTGCAAACCCGCGTCAGTGGCTCCTATACCCATCACTATCGGCGCATCTTACCGCCCTTGTTGGCGGTACTGACCTTCCGCTCGAACAACGAGCGGTACCAACCCCTGCTGGAGGCGCTGGGCGTGGTTGCCAGCTACCTTCAGGAAAAAGACCCCTTCTACCCAGACGATCAGGAGGTACCGCTGGCGGGGGTCATCCAAAAGCAATGGCAGAGTTGGCTCTACCAGAAGGACCGGACGGACGGGCAGCGGCGCCTCCGCCGGGTGCGCTACGAGTTATGTGTCTTGCAGTCCTTGCGCAATAAATTACGCTGCAAGGAGATTTGGGTCGAAGGAGCGGATCGCTATCGCAACCCAGCGGAGGATGTCCCGGCGGATTTCAGCGAGAATCGAACGGATTATTATGCGGCGCTCGCCCTCCCCGTGGAGGCAGAGCAGTTCGTCGAGAAAGTCCGCACCCAGATGACGCAGGCGTTACAAGAGCTGAACGATGGATTACCGACCAACCCGGCGGTCAAGATTCTGACGAAGGGGGGCGGGTGGATTCATCTGAGTCCGCTCTCCAAACTCCAAGAACCCACCAATCTGCGCTACCTCAAACTTGCGGTTCGTGAACGATGGTGGATGACAAGTCTGCTGGATATTCTCAAGGAAGCGGATTTACGGATCGGGTTCAGCGACAGTTTCCAGAGCTTGACGGGGCAGGAACGCCTCCCGCGTGACGAGTTACAAAAACGGCTCTTGCTCTGTTTGTTTGGGCTGGGGACGAATACGGGCCTGACCCGTGTCAGTATGGGCAGGCATGAGGTCAGCTATGCCAACCTCCAATATATTCGGCGGCGTTTTGTCAGTAAGGAGGCGCTGCGCCGGGCCATCGCGTGTGTCATTGACGCCACCCTCGCCATTCGGCAGCCTGAGATTTGGGGAGAAGCGGGTACCTGGTGCGCGGCGGATGCCAAACAATTCGCCGCGTGGGATCAGAATCTGTTGGCCCAGTGGCATCCCCGCTATCGCAAGGTCGGGGTGTTGGTCTACTGGCATGTTGCCAAACAAGCCCTGTGCGTTTACTCCCAGGTCAAGACACCCTCCTCTTCCGAAGCGGCATTGATGATTGAAGGGGTGGTGCGTCACTGCACGGCGATGCAGGTGGACCGCAGCTATGTCGATACGCATGGACAGAGTGAGGTGGCCTTCGCTTTCTGTCATCTGCTGGGCTTCCAATTGATGCCGCGCCTCAAGAACCTCCACAAACAAAAGCTCTCCCTACCCGACAAAGCCGTTGGGGTGAAGTATCCGCACCTGACCCCGGTGCTGGGAGGAGCTATAGACTGGGACTTGATCACCCGTCACTATGATGAGATGGTCAAATATGCCACTGCCCTGCGGCTGGGGACCGCCGATGCCGAAGCCATTCTCAAACGCTTCACCCGTAACAACTTGCAGCACCCCCTCTACAAAGCCCTCGCGGAGTTGGGGCGGGCGCTCCTGACGACCTTTCTCTGCTCCTACCTCACCCATGAAAGTGTGCGCCGTGAAATCCAGGCCGGGTTGAACGTGGTGGAAAACTGGAATAGTGCCAACAGCTTCATTCTCTATGGGCGCGGCGGGGAGATCAGCACCAATGACCAGGATGCCCAGGAAATCGTGCTCCTGACGATGCACCTACTGCAATCGTGTCTGGTCTATGTCAATACCTTGATGACGCAAGAGGTCCTGGCGGATCCTACGTGGCGCGCGCGCATGACGGAGGCCGATTGGCGCGGCTTGACCCCGCTGTTCTATGCGCACGTCAATCCGTATGGTACCTTCGAGTTGGATATGGCGTCCCGCATTCCCTTGGTCGCCTAACGGATCCTGCCCAAGGACCTCCTTGACCGACGTAAACGAGCGTTAAGACAGGTCAGTTTGACCGACGATACCACCCCGCAACATAGTTCAAACTGACCGATGTTACGGCTCAAATCTGGTTAAGTTAGGACGGTGGGAAAATGCCCAAAACCTTGGCTTACTTGCGCGTCTCAACCGACCGCCAGGACCTCAATCACCAGCGGCTGGAAATCCTGGAGTATGCCCGTCGGGAGCACCTGCATATTGATGAATTCCTGGCGATCTCAGTGTCATCCCAACAAGGGCGACGGGCACGCAAGATAGATGAATTGCTGAATCTATTGGCGGCGGGGGATACGTTGGTGGTCACAGAGCTGAGTCGGTTAGGCCGCAGCACGGGGGAAGTCATCACCCTCATCAATGACCTCCTGCGACGGGACATCGAGGTGCAGGTTATCAAACAAAACCTGCACCTCGACCGACAGCAGAACGATATGCAGGCCAAGATCATGATTACCTTACTCGCGCTCTTTGCAGAACTGGAACGCGATCTGATCTCCTTGCGAACGAGAGAAGCGCTAGCCGCTAGGAAAGCCCAAGGTATACCTCTGGGCAAGCCCAAAGGAACCTTGCAGGTGAGCATGTACGATAAAGATCAGCAGCGGATTGTCGAACTCCTCAGCCTGGGATTGTCTGCTAAAAAAATCGCCCAGCACCTGGGTTATGGTCATCCCTCTAGTCTCAATCACTACATTCAGACACGAAAACTGCGCCCCGTGTCGGAATAGCATCTCCTTCTATCCCCCCCATTGCTAAGTAACTTGGCATCTTGTTTACATTTAGGACGGCGCTGGTGTCACGTTTGTTAAACACACCCC
>JACCSL010000456.1 GCA_013812995.1 Ardenticatenales bacterium
CCGTATACCTGTTTAATGATGGACGATAGGGCCTGGGGCTGGGGAAAGGCACCCCAGGGTATCGTGACCTGGATAACGTAGCCCTCAAGAGGCTTAGGCATGGTCAACGTCGGGGCTTGCCGGAGCAAGCCCCCGGCTTCTAGCCGGGGGTCGTTGACACCGAATGCGGGGCACACGCACGCGGACGTGCGCTTTACGACGGACGCCCTGGGGGGCACGATCTTCTTTGCCGGGCGCGAGGTGGTGCTGTCGCTGCCCGTGCGTCCGGGCCAACCCTCGGGTAGTGCGGCTCTGGTCGAGCATCCCCAACCGCCCGCGCGCCATGTGGTGCGCCAGCGCTTCGAGGGCACGCACCAACCGACGATCCAGGGCACGGATGAGCTGCCAGGGCGCGCCCACGTTCTACAGGGCGCAGACTCGGCAAGCTGGCAGCGCAACCTGCCCACCTATGGCACACTGCGCTACCCGGACCTCTATCCGGGCATCGAGCTGCGCTACAGTGGGAGCGACGGGGCGCTCAAGAGCACCTACACCATCGCCCCCGGTGCCGACCCGACCCAGATTCGCTGGCGCTACGCGGGAGCCGCGCGCCCTGAGATCGACCCGGCCACGGGCGCACTGCGCGTGGCGTTACGCGCGGGCGGCGAGACGCTCATGGAGTCGGCCCCCATCGCCTGGCAGGCGATCGGCGGGGTGCGCGTGCCGGTCACGGTCGCCTACCGTGTGGAGGCGAATGGACGCGTGGGCTTTACGCTCGGCGCGTATGACCCCGCCTACGCACTCGTGATCGACCCGGTACTCTCGTATAGCACCTACCTGGGCGGCAGCGCGTACGACCAGACGTTCGTGCTGACGAGCGATGCGGCGGGCAATGTCTATGTGACGGGCATGACGCAGGCCAGCGGGTATCCCACCTCCAGCGGCCCCATCGGCACCACGGGGGGCTATGATGTGCTGGTCACGAAGTTCGACCCAGACGGGGAGATCCTCTACAGCACCTACCTCGGGGGCAGTGGGGACGATGCCGGGCGCGGCCTGGCGGTGGATAGCACGGGGCAGGTCGTGATTGTGGGCAATACCACCTCCAACAACTTCCCGACGCTGGGTGGCTATAGCTCGACCTATGCGGGCGGGACCTGCGCCGATGCGAAGGGCTGCAACGATGCCTTTGTGGTGCAGCTCTCCGCCGATGGCACGACCCTGCTCTACGGGAGCTACCTGGGCGGGGCGACGGGCGATGACATCGCGGTGGCGGCGGGGGTAGACATCACTGGCACCATCTACCTGGCTGGCTACACCTATGGCGGACTGCCGACGGTCGCGGGCAGCTATGATACCAGTCACAATGGCACGAACACCCTGGATGGTTTTGTCGCCAAGGTGAACCCGGTGCTCACCGGCACCGCCTCGCTCGTGTGGAGCAGCTATCTGGGCGGCTCGGGGCAGGACGTGATTCGCACGCTGGCCGTGGATGAGGCGACGCGCGTCTATGTGGCGGGCGACTCCACCTCGGGGCTGGCCGTGGGCTCGGGCGGCTTTCCCCGCACGGGGAATCCGCTGCAAAGTGGCACCTACGGGGGCAACCGCGATGCGTTCCTGGCGCATTTCTCGGCCAATGGGCAGAGCCTGCTCTACTCTAGCTTCCTGGGCGGGAGTGCCAGTGACTCGATCTGGTCGATGACCTATCCCACCACCGACACCCTCTACCTGACGGGCCTCACCCTATCGACGAATTTCCCGACCACGACCCTGGCCTATCAGGGCAGCCTGGGCGGCGGGCAGGATGGCTTCGTAGCACGCTGGCAGCGCACCACCCCCAGTGCCCTCGGCTACAGCAGCTACCTCGGTGGGGCCGCGCTCGACGAGGGGCGCGACATTGCCGTGGCCGCCGATGGGCGGATCTACCTGACGGGGCGCACCAGCTCCGATAACTTCCCGGTGCTGAACGCGGTGCAGAGCACGCGCGGTGGGGACGAGGACCTGTTCATTACCAGCCTGAACGCCGCCGGCAGCGCGCTGGTTTACAGTAGCTACCTGGGCGGGACGCTGGGCGAGCGCGGCTATGGCATCACCCTGACCCCCAACGGCCATGCCTACGTGACGGGCGTGACCTACTCCTCCAACTTCCCGGTCACCTCGGATGCCCACGATCTGACCTTCGGCGGGCCTGGCAAGAGCGATGCCTTCCTGGCCCGCTTCACCGAGCCCATCACGCTGACTGGCTTTACGCTGCACCAGGCCAGTCCCACGACCATTATCGGGCAAACCACGATGCTCAGCGCCACCGTGAGCGCGGGCAACCTGGTGAGCTACACCTGGAACCTGGGCGATGGCACCGTGAAAACGGGCGCAGCCGTGACTCACACCTACGCCCAGGTCGGCACCTACAGCGTGCTGGTCACCGCTACCAACCCGCTGACTACTCTCACCGACACGCTCTGGGTGGAGATTCTACCGCCCTACACCACCCTGGAGCGCGTCCTCACCTATGAGTACGACGATCTCTACCGCCTGACAGGCGCGGATTACTCCACGGGTGAGAGCTTCGCCTACCAGTACGACGCGGTGGGCAACCGCACCGTCATGACCGATGCGGCGGGCACGCATCTCTACACCTTTGATGCCGCGAGCCGCCTGAGCGTGGCGGATGGCATTACTCACACCTGGGATGCCACTGGCAACCTGCTGGCGGACGGCACGCGCACCTACAGCTACAACGCCGCCAACCGCCTGACGAGCGTCAATGATGGCACCGCTGCCTCCAGCTACGTCTATGACGGCGCGGGCAACCGCGTCAGTCAGACCGTGGGGGGCGTGACGACGCACTACGTGCTGGATGTGGCGGGCGCGCTCCCCGAGGTGATTGCCGCGACGGGCAGCAGCACCACGCATTATGTGCAGATCGGTGGGCAAATATTGGGCCAGATGGACTCTGGTACCTGGGGCTATGTGCTCCCGGACCACCTCGGTTCCGTGCGCCAGCTCGCGGACGGGAGCGGCGATGTGATGCTCACGCAGCAGTACGCGCCCTTTGGCGAGACGATGGACGAGGCTGGACCTGCTAGCAGCGTCTTTGGCTTCGCGGGCGAGCAGACGGATGCGACAGGCTTGCAGTATCTGCGTGCCCGTACCTATGCACCCGAACTGGGCCAGTTTATCCAGGTAGATCCCTTCGCAGGGTGGTCCGAGCAGCCGTATAGCCTGCATCCCTATCAGTACAGTTCCAACAATCCTGTCAAATACACGGATCCTTCTGGCTTCTGTGCTCAGGTAGGAGATGAAGCCTGTTGGGCGGTCTAT
Organism: Ardenticatenales bacterium; assembly: GCA_013812995.1. Classification (GTDB taxonomy): domain Bacteria; phylum Chloroflexota; class Anaerolineae; order Ardenticatenales; family Ardenticatenaceae; genus JACCSL01. Next base: position 3,301 of record JACCSL010000456.1, read on the forward strand.
GAAGAACTGCTCCGACTCCAACCACACCTGGAAACAGCGACAGTTCAATATTATGGAGAATCGGTTCCTCTCTCTAATCTATCAGAGGCTGAACTACGCACCCTGCTTGATAAGCTCCAGGACGCGGCAAACTCCGGCGACCAATTTGAGGATTGGCCCATTTGGAAGTGGGTGCTCTACAACGAAGGCAGTTTCTTCGATGCGGCGGGCGATCAGTTCCTCTACAACGAACTCGGGTTTTTCCCCATCGTTGAGGAGGCCCTGGAAACCCGACCTTACGAGTACGATGATCCCTACCGAATGGCGGGCCGCATTGTTGGAAGCACAGCCAGTCTCTGTCTGAGCGCCGCCGAGTTTGTAGATGGCGGTACCAGATTCATCGCCGGCACGGGTATGTGTGTGGTTGGTGCCACTACTGGCCCTGGTGAAGTGGTTATCTGCGGAGTAGGACTCGCTCAAATAGTAGTTGGATCAGTTGAGATGGTCCATGCAGCAGGGGTTGGTGTTGTCAGTGCTGGGCAGTTGGTAGAGCACGGCTCAACCCTTATCAATATGATGAATGCGGACTGGAGTGGGGGAGGCGAAGTAAAACGCGATGTCGCTATGGGCCTAAACGCCGATCTTACAAGTTTCACAAAACGGGTTAATGCAACCAATTATCTGAACTGGATGGAGGATGGGCTGGTTCCGCCTCTTCGGGAAGGTAGTACATTCGGGGACCAACTGGATATTGCTCTGAATAATGCAGAAACGATCCACTTCAATCTAAAGGGTCTCGATATCAATTTGGCGTTAGAAAGAGGAGCCAGCGTAAATGGAGGATGGACGAATAGAGAGTTATACTTGATTCTGCACAATCGCTCCTGGTACGATAAAACCACATTTTATGATGCCACAGGTGCGATTACATCCCTGAAGTACTTAGGAGATTAGAAGACATGAATGTGGACGAGTTATACGAGCAAGCGTTGGCACGAATATCTCAGTTGCCATCATGCTATTTTTCCGTTGTTCGCTACTCTATAGGCCATAGACAGCTTGTAATATTAGCTACACCGATAGAAGATGAAGATATGCCTCTAAAGGATCGACGTCGTCTTTTTATGACATTCACGGGCGTAGAATACATGCAACTTGTTCCTCTGTGGGAAGAATCCATATTCACCCTAGCAACCCCAGATGAACGAGTTGAGTTATTAGAGGAAGTAGGACTAGAAATAAATAAGTTATCTCGGCCACCTCGTGTTTTCTATATGCATCTCGGTAAGCTAAGGAATGTGATAGCCTGTGCTACCCTCCAAGTATCTGAGACAGCTCCAGAGATACACAGTTACAACTTTGACTAACCCGTAGTGCTGGTGCTGGATGGTTGTTGCTATTCGATGTAACTGTGATTTCTTAAACCAGCCGCCGAGGCTGTGGGTATGTGGGCAACTCGCAGAGTTGTCCAAGCGATGTGGGCAGGCGCAGGCTGTCCACATCGCGGCATATCCACAGCCCTTTATGGGGAGAGCGGTGGCGCGTTTGCCGTTTTGCGTGAGGGTGGCAACTTGAAGGTTTTGCTCCCCCACGGGATCTGGGTGAGCTCCTCGCCGATCCCGAGACGATCCAATTGCTGGCGGGTGAACTCCTTGGCGCTCAGGCCATCCGGCAGGTTCGCAACTCCCACCTTGTAGGCGTGCGCGAAGAAGGAACAGACGACCTGGCGCGCATTCGAGTGGCGATCTGCGACTCCCTTGGTCAGAATATGCCACACTGCCACCAGCAGCTTGCGCGCAATCGCCACCATCGCCTTTGACCGTCCCAGGCGCGAACATGCTCAGAATCCGGTGGGGAATGAGCCAAGGGGCGGGTCGAAAGAGTAAAAAAGCCAAAGCCCAGAAAATCAGGTAGACTAGCGACTATGGAAGCGTGGCGCGACTTAGAGCTGAGCCAACTGAAACTGGAGCCCAGCGTAACGGCCCTCATCGGGCAGTTGCTGAGGCATATTGAGGTGCTGGAAGGCGAGATCGTGCTCCTGCGGGCGGAAAACCAAGCACTGCGCGACGAGATCAACCGCCTCAAAGGACAAAAAGGCCGTCCCGAGTTCAAGCCGAACCAACCGCCCCGTCCGACGGAGGAACATGCTCAGAATCCGGTGGGGAATGAGCCAAGGGCCGGGTCGAAAGAGTAAAAAAGCCAAAGCCCAGAAAATCAGGTAGACTAGCGACTATGGAAAACTGGCGCGACTTGGACCTGAGCCAA
>JACCSL010000496.1 GCA_013812995.1 Ardenticatenales bacterium
AGTTGGTGCCGGAGCCATCACAGCCCAGGACGCGCACTGGGTGCAGGGTGACCTTGTCGGCCACACCGTAGGTGGAACCACCGACGGTGCCGGCGACGTGCGTGCCGTGGCCGTTGCAGTCGTTGGCATTGCCACCGGCGGTGACGGCATCGTAGCCGTTGCCCATGCGACCGGTGAACTGGGTGTGGCCCAGGAGGATACCGGTGTCGACGATGTAGGCGTGGACGCCCGCGCCTTCGTTACCATCGGTGTAGCTGCCATCAAGGGGCAGGTTGCGCTGGTCGAGGCGGTCAATGCCCCAGGTGGCACCCGTCTGCGTGTCGGCGGCGGCGACCACGAAGTCCTGCTCAATGAACGAGACGTTGCGGTTGCGCTGGAGGGCGAACACCGCCTCTTCCGAGATCTGGACAACGTGACCGTGCAGGGCGCTCTCGTAGCTGAGGACGAGGCGACCACCGTGCTTGGTCACCAGCTCCTTGACCTGCGCCTTGCTGTCGGCGCGCGAGACGCCGTTCTTGAAGACCACAATGTACTGCCCGGCAATCAGCTGACCGCGATTTTCGACCCGGATCACCGGCGCTTCGACGGTGGGATCGCCCTGGGGCTTGGCAGCATTGTTGGGGTCATTTTGACCTTCAGGCTTCTGCGCCAGAACGCTGGCAGGACCACCCAGACTTGCGAAGAGTACGGCGACCATCATTAGTATGATCAGCACGCGGCGTACGGCAGTTTGTCCTTGATACATTGCGATCTCCCTGATTTCAGATAAGTGCGGGGTTTTGTGGACCCGAGATATAAATGGGGGGTAGTTGTTGTGGAGTTGTTTTCGTCGTCGCCACCCAGGGCTAAGAATATGTTGTTCCTCTTCAACAATCAATGGTTCTTTTTATAGTCTTATCCAAAGGGTCTTGTGTTTCTACAACAAAAGGACTTTAGACCCCCACCAATAAGAGCCTTTTGTGCAGCTAATCACAGCCTAAAGGCCCCTTTAACAAACTGCGTTATAGTTTTTACACTACCAGCATATCAATTCGTAGTGTAAATTCCACTAAAGAGTTCTATTTCAGGGGTAGGAGCCCATGAAGGGAACAACTGAAAGCGGACTGTCGTGGTGATTTTCACAATGACGAGGGGTGTCCCAACAAGCTCAGGGCTGTTCTTGAGGACTAAAGGCCTTGTCGAAATACACAATGGGTAACCCGACATCTCACCTCTTGCAAAAGCACCGATACTGTACGAAAGGACAGGGAAGTTCCCTGTCCTTTTTGATTGCCTGCAACTGGTCTACGGGTCGGCGTTATGGGGCTCGACATCGAGTACAGTGGTGTCATTCAGAAATGACCGAGGCCCAACGCCTCGTTAGAAAGGGACGATTTTATGACAACTATACCGACGCGAACCGCTTTGATTACGGGTGCCTCGCGCGGGCTGGGGCTGGCGCTGGCCCGCGCGCTAGCCCAGCAGGGCTGGACGCTGATTCTCAATGCTCGGGGCGCAGAGGCCCTGGAGGCCGCCCGCGCCGAGCTGTCCTCGCTCACCCGAGTGATCGCGCTGGCAGGCGATGTGACAGACGAGGCGCACCGCGCGGCCCTTGCCGAGGCGGCACAGCAGGTCGGGGGGCTGGATGCGCTGGTGAACAACGCGGGAATGCTTGGCCCCAGTCCCCAGCCCGCCCTGCTCGATTACCCGCTCGATCAATTGGAGGAAGTCTATCGCACAAACGTCCTGGCTCCGCTGGCCCTCATCCAGCGCCTTCGCGCGCAGCTGCGCCCCGCTGCCCGGCTCATCAACGTGACCAGCGATGCGGCGGTCGAGGCATACGAGGGCTGGGGCGGCTATGGCTCCAGCAAGGCGGCGCTGGAGCAGCTTTCCGCCGTTCTGGCGGCTGAGGAGCCAAGCCTGCGGATCTACTGGGTGGACCCCGGTGACATGCGCACGGAGATGCAGCAGGCGGCGTTCCCTGGCGAGGACATTAGCGACCGCCCGCTGCCGGAGAGCAGTGTGCCTGGCTTCATTGAATTACTGGAGGGGTCGCTTCCCAGCGGGCGCTACGCGGCGCGGGTGCTGGTGAGAGAGGAGGTCGCATGATCGCCAGCAAGAATTTCACGCCGGTACGTGTGGCAACGGATCGCGTGGCAAATCTCTGGTCGTTGGACTTCGAGCTGGCAGCGGAGCGCAGCGCGAGTGCGCCCCCGGAGGCGCGCGGACTGGCGCGCGACGAGGTGCACTTGATGGTCTCCTACCGCAGCAACCCGCGCGTGTTCCACCGCCAGTTTCGCGAGATCGGGGAGTTTCTGGAGGCGGGCGATGTGCTGGTACTCAACACGAGCGGCACGATGAACGCGGCGCTCAGTGCCACACGAGCGGACGGAACGCCCGTCGAGCTTCACCTCTCGACCCGTTTGCCCGCTGATCTGTGGGTCGTCGAGGTTCGGCTGCTGGAGGGCGGCAGCACACTCCCCTTTTATGAAGCAACCGCAGGAGAAACACTGCGGCTGCCGGGCGGGGCCACCGCCACGTTGCACACGCCGCACGCGCCCACGCTCCGCCACGAGCCGGGCGCGCAGGTCCGGCTATGGATTGCCACGTTGGCGCTGCCCTGCCCCCTGGACTGCTACCTGGCGGAGTATGGTTTCCCGATTCGCTACGGGTATGTCCGGGAGCCGTGGCCGCTCAGCTACTACCAAACGGTATATGCCACAGAGCGAGGTAGTGCCGAGATGCCATCAGCGGGGCGCGCCTTCACGGCGGAATTGCTGACGCGACTGGTGGCGCGGGGCGTGCAGGTCGCGCCCCTGATCCTTCACACGGGCGTCGCCAGCCTGGAGACGCACGAGCCTCCCTACGAGGAGTTTTACCGGGTGCCGGGCGAGAGTGCGCGGCTGGTGAACGCGGCGCGCGCCGCCGGAAAGCGAGTCATCGCGGTGGGGACAACAGCGGTTCGGGCGTTGGAGAGCGTG
>JACCSL010000501.1 GCA_013812995.1 Ardenticatenales bacterium
GGCCAACGTCCGGCAGCTCGATCAGCGAGGCAAACTCATCCTCGCGCGGGGCACCGGCTGGGACCAGCGCGCCGGTTGGGCTGGCGGCGGAACTCGCTTCGCCCGGTTGGAAGCGGAAGGTGGCGCGGTTCACGACCAGGGGACTCTGGAGCAAATCGTCCGGGTAGGCCCGCAACTGCTGCGTCAGGTCTTCGCTTGGAACAGACGCGTCCAGCAGCGACACGCCACTCGCCGGGCGCACCACGATTTCCTGCCAGCCCAGACGGTCTTGGTAATTCTCATCTCGATACTCCACCTGCCCCTCGGCCTGCGCGGCGGGCAGCGTCGCTACCAGTCGCAACGTCAGCCGCAAGGTCTGCAACCCCCCCTGGCCTTCCTCGAAGGCCAGAGTCTGCTCGCTGAGGGTCAGGGGCACGGCGGTCCCGTTGACCGTGAGATGGAGATTGTTCTGTAGGATGGCGAGTTGCCGAGTAAGATAGCGCTCCTGCTCCTCCGCGCTGACCTGCTCATCCCCATTGGTATCCATCTGGCCGCGCTCCTGGAACGCCGGAATCTCGGCGATGTCAAGAATGTAGAGCAAGTCGATTTGCTCTACACCTACCTCCAGCAGGCTGTAGCGGTTGACAGAGAAATTGCCAAGCGGATGAGCAAGCAGGGATGCAGGCGTAGCGACAAACAGCAGGAGAAGAAGCGGCAGCAAGAAGAGTCGCCGCATAGGCAGAGATGATAGATAGAAACGTCCAGATATCTGGCGCGGCATAGGTCAAACGCTCCTCATGAGCAGCCAGCCCAACAGCAATGAGTCCCGATCCTATGAAGGAGGACTTGGGCCGTGCGATACTACCTTGACGCAGGTGGGCGGACTTTGGATTTAAGAAAAGTAGAATACTGGCGAATGTAGAAGCAGAGGAGAGCGTTATCGGAGGGGAGAGGAAGGGTCACTGCTGACCTGAAGAACTCTGTGCGGGAACAGAGTGAGGGCGTGTCACCCAGAGGGACATGGGCTGGCTTCGCGCCTTGATGTGGGCCGCGCGCCGCGCGGCAAACGTGGGATCGAGCGTGGAGAGTGCAAAGCGGCTGCCGCCCTGGAGCACGGGGGGGTCGATCGTGCGAACCTTCGTGCGCGTGACGAAATCGGGCTTTTCATGGTTGGGGATGATAATGGTATCGGCCTGGACATAGGAGAGTAGCTTGCGAATCTTTGGCTCCGGGATGTGATGGAGCTGCTTCCACAGGGCGCGGTCCGTCTGATACCAATCTTCCTCCCGCAGGTAACCTTCCTCCACGGCGCGCCGCATGGTATGGGCCAGCACCCAGTACAGCGCGACCTCGCGTGGCGAGGACCACATCGTTTCATCCATGCGAATATATCGCTCGGCCATCCATCGCGCGGCCTCCAGATCCTCCACCACGATTATTCCCTCGTGCGTCGTGAGGTGCGCCAGCAGCCAGGCGATCTCCTCCTGTGTGCCGAGCCCGGCGGGAAACAAGGTGCGCAGAAAATAGTCCACCCGGTCCGCACAGAGCAGCGGGGCAGGCTGCTCCAGCAGGAGGAACTCCCCACTCTCCGCGGCGAGTTCCTCCCAGGAAAAGCCATGCGCCTCCAGAATTGCAGGAATATCAGAGCGGCGCACCACCTCCGGCCACATTTTTTCGTGGTAGCTGATCTCGTGATCGCTGTAGACGAAGTCCGCCACATGGGAGAAGGCGGTATGGGAGATGTCATGGAGCAGGCCCGCAAGTTGCTCTTTGAGAGAGGCACCGAGGCGGCGCAGCAGCAGCATCACCCCTGCCGAGTGCTCATAGCGCGAGAAGTCAGGCGAGATACCAAGCAGGCCGCTGACCCCCGCCTGGGAGACATGGCACAGCCGCTGCATGGCCGCGGTTGCCAGCACCGCCTCCAGCACTGGCTCGTCAATGGACTGAGGGCCATAAATCACATCATGGATGGATCGCATCATTTCACTTCCCACTATAATCAATGAACCTGCAAACGACATAGAGCAGGGAGTGCGCCATTGCCTCCGTTGACGCTCACCCCGCCCAACCGTATAATGGCCCGGCACCCAAGGAGCTGGATATGGCTAATCCCTTTGCTATTCTGGAAAAACAATTCGAGCGCTTCATCGAGCGCCCCCTCATGCGCCTCTTCGGGGGTCGCCTGGAACCCGCCGACATTGCCAAGCACCTCAGCCGGGCAATGGAAGACGAGCGGCAGGTGTTCTCGGGCAAGCTGCTCGGCCCGAATCTCTACGAGGTAAAACTCTCCACGGAGGATGCAGAAACCTTCAAGAGCTACGAGGCCACCCTGCGGCAGGATCTCTCCGACTACCTCGTTGATCTGGCGCAGCGGCGCGGCATCACGTTGATAGGCCGCCCGGAAATCCGACTCACCCCCACACCTGGCATGGGGCGCGGCGATATCCAGGTTCAGGCGCAGCTGGTCGATGCGAGCAGCGATGGACACACGCGGCAGTTCACGCAGCCTTTCAAGGCGGTGGACACCGATATGCCGAAGGAGATTACGGCATCGGCCTGGCTGGAATTGCCGGATCGCACCATCGCTCTCAACCAACCGTTCATGACGATGGGCCGCAGCATTGACAACGATATCATCCTGGAGGGGGACGATGTGAGCCGCAACCATGCACAGATCAAGCTCAAGGGTGGCCACTACGTCGTCACGGACCTGAACAGCGCCAACGGCACCCGCGTCAACGGGCAGAAGATCACCGAGTGTGTGCTTCAGAACGGGGACGAGCTTTGCCTGGCCGCGATCTGCATGACCTTCAAGGCGTCCAATGATAGCCGGGGGGGCCGACGATGACGATGATGCTTTTTGGCCTGCGAATCGCCTTCATGTTGTTGCTCTATGGCTTCCTGGGGCTGCTGGCGTGGTTGGTATGGCGAGAATTGCAGCAGGGGAGCCGTGCCCCGCAGAATGTGCGGACTGCCCCGCGTGGGGAGCGGCTGACGGTGGTGGCCGCCGGGGACAGCGGCTATGCCGAGGGGCGACAATTTCCCCTGCAATCCATCACCACGATGGGCCGCGAGTTGAGCAGTGACATCATCATCGCTGACAGCTATGCCTCCTCGAAGCATGCCCGCATCGAGCGTCACAGCGATGGGCGCTTCTGGCTGGTGGATGTGGGGAGCAGCAATGGAACCCTGCTCAACGGTCAGCAGGTGCGCGCCAACGATCCCATTCCCCTGGATCCGGGCGATGTGATTTCCATCGGTAAGGTGCAGTTGAAGATGACCTGACGCCCCTCAACTGCCATGAGGTGTATGACGCGCCAGCTTGCTCCATAGTTTGTGCGACGGGGCGTTGCCGCTCGGGCGCAGCTTCAGCACCTCGTACGCCTGAAGTGGATGGCGGATACCCTGGAGCACCAGCGGCTCCAGGGCGCGCACCTCGATATGCTCCCGCACCGCTTGATAGCTATTCTCGCAGATGAGAATCTGGTCCCGTACCGCGATCTCTTCCAGCCGCTTGGCGGCGTTCGGTGTGCTGCCGATGACGGTGTAATCCATCACCTGCTCGCTTCCGACATTCCCCACCACTGCCTCACCCGACGCAATACCGATGCCGATCCCCATCTCGGCCAGCTCAGGCATCTGCTCCCGAAGCTGGCGGAATCGCTCCTGCATGGCGACCGCGGTCCGAAGCGCGCGCAGCGCATCATCCTCCAGCGGGACGGGCGCGCCATAGAAGGCCATCAGCCCATCCCCAAGATACTTGTCGAAGGTGCCGTGCATCTCGAAGATAATAGGTACCAGGGCATCCCAGATGCGATTCAGCAGGGTCAGCACCTGATAGGCACTCAGGCGCTCGCTGAAACTCGTAAAGTGGCGAATATCGGCGAAAAGTACCGATACCGGATAGCTCGCACCGCCCAGCTTGAGGCTGTTCGTCGCGCTGGCGAGCACCACCTCCGCGATCTCGGGGGAGACATATCGTTTGAGGGCGCGATGCAGGAGTGCGTTGCTTTTCTCTAACTCGTACTGCTTTCGCTCCAGCTCGTAGTTTTTATGCTCTAGCTCGTTGTGCAGCTGCTTGAGCCGTAAGAGTGCCCGCACACGCGCGACCAACTCGGCCCGGTTACAGGGTTTGGAGAGAAAGTCATCCGCGCCCACCTCTAAGCCCCGAACCTTGTCCGCTACATCGTTGAGTGCGGTGAGCATCAGCACGGGGGTCCAGGGCATATCTTCCTTGGCGCGGAGCAGGGGAACCACCTCAAACCCATTGAGGCCCGGCATCATCACGTCCAGAACGACCACATCGGGCCGGGTCAACCCATAGCGAGAGAGTCCCTCCTCGCCACTGGACGCTTCCACCACCTCATAGCCTGCCTGCTCCAGCATTCGACGCAGCATGAGTCTCATTCCCTGATCGTCGTCAACGACAAGAATGATGGGGGGAGCCTGCTCCGGGACAGCTGTGCTCATGGGACGCCTTCCAAAAGAAACAGTGAGAACTTAATAGGTCAGATTGTACCTGCCTTGCTTCCTCTTGTCATCTACTCTTCAATTTTGTGGGTGAAGCAACTGCGCGTGCCCGTGTGGCAGGCGGGGCCTGCGGGCCATACCCGGAGTAGCAAGGTATCCCCGTCACAATCGTAGTGGATGCTCTCGACGCGCATCACGTTGCCGCTCGTCGCGCCCTTGTGCCACAGTTCCCGGCGCGAGCGGCTCCAGAAGACTGCCTCGCCCCGCGCCCGTGTCTGCGCCAGTGCCTCCCGGTTCATCCAGGCCATCATGAGCACCGTTCCATCCGCCACATCCTGCACGATGGCGGGTAGAAGCCCCTGCTCGTTCCATGCCAGCGGTAGCGGTGCCACTTAAAAATGTCCCTCCGGTCCATCCCAGCCATAGCGTGCCAGGTCGATGCACTCGTCCGGGCCAAACTCGATTCCCTCGTCCTCCAGCAGGGCGCGCTGCCGGGTCGCGCCATGGTGGCTGTTGGAATTGGAGATGCGCCCACGCACATTCACGACGCGCCACCATGGCACCACCTTGCCCTCCTCCTCGCTGAGCGCTGCCAGCGCGTAGCCCACCGCGCGTGCGCCTCGCACCGTCCCGGAGAGGAGCAGCGAGATTTGCCCGTAGGTCGTTACCTCACCCGCCGGGATACATTTCACCATCTCGATGGCCTGCTTGAAAAAGGGAATGGTTTCCGGTTTTTCTTCCTGCATCATAGCGTACCTGAGATTCTAATTGGCTTCTGGTCAATTATAGGGAAGTTAAGAACAGATACAACCTGACGCCTCACCGCCGTACCGGGACGCCCTGCGCGAGCAGGTGCGCCTTGACCTCCGCAATGGAGAGTTGCCGATAATGAAAGAGCGTGGCCGCCAGCGCGGCATCCGCCCCGCCCACCGTCAGTGCCTGGGCAAAGTGCTCCACGCGCCCCGCCCCGCCCGAGGCGATGACGGGGATAGAAACGGCGTCAGCCACCGCGCGGGTGAGTACCAGGTCATAGCCCTGGGT
>JACCSL010000509.1 GCA_013812995.1 Ardenticatenales bacterium
ATGGCTACCATTATGCCATTGGCCCGGTCTGTGACGGAGCGGCTATGTCTCCTCAAGGATTGGCCTTGCCGCTCCCTTCCTCCCCCGGCTCGAAGCCGGGGGTTTCCGGGAGCTAAACGCCTATGAACGACCTGATCGAAGAATTCGTCAACCAACGGGTCTGGGCAGTGGTGGGCGTTTCCACGGATACGCGGAAGTTTGGAAATATCATCTTCCGGGATATGCGTGGTGCGGGCTACGAGGTTTATGGGGTTCATCCCAGCGGGGAGTCCGTTGCGGGGGAGAGCATCTATCGCTCGCTCAGTGAGTTACCCATTCGCCCGGATGTCGTTGACGTTGTGGTTCCCCCACCCGTCACGGAGCAGGTGGTACGCGAGTGTCACGAGCTTGGCTTGGGGCGCGTCTGGATACAACCCGGCGCGGCCTCCGATGCGGCCATTCGCTACTGCCAGGAGAACGACATCAAGGTCATTGCGGGGGGTCCCTGCGCAATGGTACACAAACGCCGCTGGACGTGAATTCTTTGTGGGTTTTGAAACGGGAGGGCAGCTGCCCTCCCGTTTTTTATTGTCCGGGCTCGACGAGGCGCAGAGCGGGGTCGCCAAGCAGGTTGAAGGTGGCGAGGATGTCATGGGCGTTGGCGCTATCCAGGGCGACCGTCTGCTTGGCACGCATCAGCGCCTCGCCGATGGGAGGGCGTTCAGGAGAGAGCAATTCTGCCAGGAGGGCCTGATTGAGCAGGCTCTGATCGGAGGGTAGGGTGAGGCTAGAGGGCGCAATCACGGCAATGGCCCCGCCATCCTCGGCCCAGAGCAGCGACTCCGCCAGCGAGTCCTGCGTGGGGTGGCTAAAGAGGCCCACGAGACAGGTCATGTTGATAACAAGGGGCAGGCGCTGACCGTTATGCATCTCGCCCATCGTTTCGACGGTGAGGAAGGCATCCTTCCCCCACTGCTGGACGCTCCCATGACCCACATAGTTGACCAGCAGATTTCCCTCGTTGAGCCTTGGGAGCAACTGAGCCGATGCGGCGCTCTGCGCGGCGGGGTAAACGGTGACGCTTTCCACGGTCACAGGAAGAGCGGCCCGCACTCGCTCACTGTTCTGCTGAAAAAGAGCTTCCTGTCCATCGGCAATGAGCAAGACGCGCTCGCGCCAGGGGCCACTCGCTGGCGTCTGAGTATAAGCGAGCAGCTTCTGAACCATGACAGCTAGCTGCTCCGGGGAGCGCGCGGGGATACGACCCAGTGCCAGGTCCGGGTAGCCATCCTCGTCAAGGTCGGCGAGCGCGTTGTCGCTTACGGTTTCCCCCCCGAATACGGTTTCGACAAAGGGCGAGGGCAGGTAGGCGGGTGGCAGCTCGCTCTGATAGCCGGCCGGGTCATAGGTGCTGTCCCCCACCAAAAGCACGAAGCGAGGTTTCATCTCCCAATGGTCATTGGCCTCCCGCAGGAACGCACGAATCGCGAGGGGGTCCACGGTGCCCGCTGAGTACGAATCATAGAGCCGCTGTGGTCTAAAAACGACCACCCGCAGCCCTGCCGCGCGATGGTAGGCGAGCAACGGCTCCACGGCGTCCGCCAGGGACGGGGCGACGATGACGACGTAATCGGCCCCGGCCCCTCGGGTAGAGAGCGGGCTTTTGATGGCCGACCTGGCCCCTTCAAGAGCGGCAGGCTGTGCAAGAGCCCGCTCAAGGATGACCAGGGGCACATTCTCTGGTACGGCGAGTACGCCCTGCTTGATGGGCAAGGGACGCAGCGGCTCCAGTTGCCAGGCAATGATCTCTTCCCCCAGAGAAGCCACAGGGATATGTCCCCCTTTTTCCGCCACACCCCGGAAGATGCCATCGTTCATCTGGAGGGTGCTGGGATAGCGGATAACGATTTCATCCAGCAGGCTGATGTCCAGCGGCCCCTCGCTCTCCGCCTCTGGTACGCTCAAATCGAGTGTTAGCGAATCGCCAGCGGAAAGGTCAATAGAAAGCGTCTCGTCGTGGCGCTCATCCCCGTCCCAGCGTAGAACCCCTGCGGAGCGTCCCGCCATATCCAGAGTAATCTTGTGCTCGGTCTGAGTCACACCTGCCACGCGCAGGGTCACGCTGACGGCTCCCGTTTCTCTTCCCGGCGTGGCAATCTCATGCCTATCGGTTTCCGTGGGGAATAAGGTACGCCAGAACCAGGGATCGCCGATATATTTGGGGTTATACTGCTCGTTCGCGGTGAGTCGCTGCTCCGCGATGAGTCGGGGAGGCTCCTGGGAGGCTGGCGTAGGAGCGGGGGAAAGGGTAGGAGCCGCCCCCATCGTCAGCCAGAGGGTGTGCTGGGATGAATAGCGATTGTGTACGCTTTCTGGAAGATAGAAATAGAGCACGCCCTCATGCACCTGGTAGGGCCAGGGCTCATCGTTCATCGTCAGGGCGAGCGGGTCGGTTGCTCGCCAGCGCAGAGCATCCAGCGCTGCGGGCTCGACCTTGAAAAGGCCGGTTCCCGTGACAGTGACCCTGGCGAGAACTGGCACCTCCCCCCGAAGGTCCGGCTCGACCTCTCTGGCACAGGCGACCAGGAGCAGCAGCCAGGCAAGGAGGAGAAGCCATCTCATTGGTGCCTTAGATGGTGCCAGCCCACGTAACCGCCCAGGGCCACGGCCGCCAGCAGGAGCAGACCGATCAAGCCCCGGATAAAGCTATCATAGCTGCTGCTCACCGGGGCGGATGTCGGGACCGCCTGCGTCACGCGTGGCTGGATGAGAACGGGGGGAAAGGTTGGTAGAGGGCCCACAGGCGGCGCGCTCAACGCTGTCCCCTCGCTCTCTGTGGGCGGGCTGGGTAAAACAGCGACGACTACCGTCAATGTGGGGAAAAGCTCGGGGCTCGCGACGACGGGGATGGAGGTAGGGTCGCTCCCGGGCGTCGAAGACAACAAGGGCGAGGGCGAGGGCGTGGATCCGAGAGGAACCGTCGCCGTGGCCCGCGCCGGCGCAGAGGTCGCATTGGGCGGGCGCGTGAGTGTCGCCGTGGGAGCAGCGCCCGCGCGCGTCGCGGTGCTGGCAGGGGCAGCGCCCGCGCGGGTCGCCGTGGACACAGCGCCAGCACGCGTTGCCGTGGCCGAGGCGGCCCCCTGCTGGGTGGCGCTGGGAATCGATGTTGCCGTCGCGGGCGACGGCGTGACCCCAGGCGGCAGGGTGTTGGTGGGGGCGGGGGTGTTGCTGGACTGCACCGTAGCCGTTCGGGTCGCCGTGGCGTTTGGCAGCGGCGTGAAGGTCGCCGTTGCAGAGGCGGCGCGCGTGGTCGCGGTGGCGCTCGGCTGAGGCGTCGGCGTCAGGGTTGGGGTA
>JACCSL010000515.1 GCA_013812995.1 Ardenticatenales bacterium
GCGCGGACGCGGAAACTCCCCGCCGCCACATCGGCCTCATCCCCGGAAATCTCCACGATCTCGCCCGTGCGGTCCAGGCTGGGCACCCACACGAGATCCCCCACGCGGAGCGGGCGCGGCGTGAGCGGCTCGTCCACGGTGCCGGGCCGCTTGGGGACGAGGGTCGAGATGGGCTTCAGCTCGCTTTCCAGCCGCTGGAGCAGGTCGCGAATGTCGGTCAATTCCTCCTTCTTGCCGCCAAAACGCTCCATCTGGCGCGTGATGGCGCGGAGTTGCTCCCGAACCTGATCCAGCTCGACCTGCGCCGCCTCGCGCGTCTGGTTGATGACGGTGCGCCGCTCCTCCTCGATGCTGGCGATGCGCTCGCGAAGATCGTTGCGAAGTTGCTCTGCCTCGCGGCGATCCTTCTCCGCCAGTCGCCGGTCGATGCGCGCCGACTCCTGAGATTCCTTGATATCCTCCAGCATCTCATCGACTTTCAGATCCTCGACGGAGACGAAGGAGCGCGCCCGCTCGATGATGGGGGCGGGTAGCCCTAGCCGCTCGGCAATGTTCAGCGCGTTGGAGCGCCCTGGCAGCCCGATCATTAATCGGTAGGTGGGGCGGAGGGTATCCAGGTCGAATTCCACGGAGGCGTTGCGAACCCGGTCCGTGTTATGGGCATAGACCTTCAACTCCGAGTAGTGTGTTGCTACCAGCGCGCTGATTTCCTGCTCAAGGAAATGCTCCAGAAGAGAGCGCGCCAGGGCAGAGCCCTCCGCAGGGTCGGTGCCCGCGCCAACCTCGTCCAGCACGATGAGCGAGCGGTTGGTGGCGTGGTTCAGGATGCGCGTGATATTGGTCAGGTGCGAGGAGAAGGTCGAGAGACTCTGCTCGATGGACTGCTCGTCGCCGATGTCAGCAAAGATATTGTCGAAGACGGGCAGCCGCGAGCCGTCCGCCGCCGGAATGTGGAGCCCGCACTGGCTCATCAGCGCCAGCAGCCCGATGGTCTTGAGGGTGACCGTTTTGCCCCCTGTGTTTGGCCCCGTGATGACCAGGAGATGATAGTGCGGCCCGAGAATAATGTCATTGGGCACCACCTCCTCCGGCTTGAGGAGCGGGTGACGCGCCTGGAGCAGTTCCACATAGGGCTGCTCGCCGCTACGCGCCAGCGTATCCGTCAGCAGGGGCTCGCGCGCCTTGAGTTGGAACGCATATTCCGCCTTGGCGAACTCCAGGTCCAGCGCGGCCAGGGCAGCGACCGTTGCAAAGATTTCCTCCTGCGCATCGCCGACGATGGCCGACAACTCGCGCAGGATGCGCTCGACCTCTCGCTGCTCCTCCAACTCCAGCTCGCGCCAGCGGTTGTTGAGATCAAGCGTTGCCAGGGGCTCGATGAACACCGTCGCCCCGGACGAGGATTGATCATGGACGATGCCGGGGATGCGCCCCTTCGACTCCACCTTGAGCGGGATGACATAACGCCCGGCGCGCTGCGTGACAATCGGCTCCTGAAGATAGCGCGCATTGTTGGGGTCCTGCACGATTCGGTTCAGCCGGTCGAGCAGGCGACTGTGGGCGACGTGCAACTCGTTGCGCAGGCGGCGCAGGGTGGGGCTCGCCTCGTCACGCACCGTTCCATCCTCGTCAATGGCTTGGCCGATGGCATCAATCAGGGCATCGCCCGGCTCGATGGTCTGGGCGATCTCGGCCAGGAGGGGAAACTGATTCGCTAGGCGAGTAATCATACGGTTCAAGGTGCGCCCGCTGACCAGCGTCTGGCGCACCTCCAGCAGGTCGGTGGGTTGCAGCATCCCGCTCTTGGCCGCCTGAACCGCGTGAGGACGCACATCGCGCGCGCCTCCAATCGTTACGTTCGTCTTGGTGCCGAGGAGGTTCTTGGCCTCGGTGGTCCGGCGCAGACGGCGCGCGACTTCTTCAGGATCAGCACTAGGTTGCAGGGCCAGGGCCAACTCGCGGCTGGCCGAAAAGGCACAGAGGCGCGCCAGGCGCTCCAATATTTTGGGCAATTCTAGGGTATTGGCTGATTTGAGATCCATCAGTAAACCTTTTTGTGCAAATAAAAAGCGCCCCGTAGGGCGCTATACGGGTAGAGCAGGGGTGTTATAACTCGCCGCCCCCCAGGAAGAAGGCGGGCAACCCTCGTGGCATGAAGGGTTGAATGGTCGATGCGACGGTAGGAACGAGGCCGACGAAAAAGCGTCTAAGGCCGGAAACTTCCATACTCTCGCGGATGAAGACACGCAAGCCGTCATTCTGGGGCCAACTCACATCGGTGGCATAGTCCAGCAGGAGGGTGATAATCACCACCATCAGCACGCCGGTGAAAATGCCCAGCGCCATGCCAATCAAGCGATCAACCGCGGCGGGCAGGAAGCGCGGAGCCTGACGGAAGCTGAAGAAAGCTCCCACATTGATGAAGGCCCAGATAATACCAAAGACGAGGAAGAAAATCATCGTCTCCCGGCCCAGGCTATCCGCCTCGCCAAGGGTCTCTCTAGCCCACCGGGTGAAGGTGGGATGATAGTAGGACGCGAAGACGAGCCCGAAGTAGAGACCAGCAATGTTGATGGCTTGTCGGACCAGCCCCATCGTGAAGCCGACCAACATACCACCGAGGATAATCAGTAGGATGAATATATCGTAACCCATAGAGCAATTTTACCAGTAGGAGAGGTTGGGGTCAATAGCACTGCAAATTTTGCTCTCGCTCTTACTCGCGAAAGCGGCTCATGGTTCCATCCACCACGGTACGTGCCATGACAAAGCCCGTGATGCACAGAATAAAGCCAAGGATCGAGAATCCTATGATGGTCATACCACCAATAACATTCATCACATTGATCGCGGACAGAAAGGCTAGGGTAATAAGGATCAGCCCAAAGATGAAGAGGACCAATCCCATGAAATCTTCAATCAGCATCTTATGCCTCCTTAGTACTGTGGTGGGGGCGTCTTGCGGGTGAACATGTATCCCATGACACAGAGCACATAGCCAAAGATGATGAAAAGTACGGTGGGAATGGGGTCCGCCTGGTTGATAAATTCCATCGCGTCGAGCACCATGGTTATCATCATAATCAGACCAAGCATGTAGGTAGCAACGCCAAACATTCGCTCCATGCGAGTTTCGCCTCCTGTGGAACAAGGGATTTCGTACAACCCCTCTAGCAATCTCCTCGCCAGGGTTTTAGCATGATATACTAGCTTTTAGGATTGAGCGAAGAGCAAATTTTCTCTCTCTGGTTATGGGCTATAATTTACGCGACTATGAACAACAATACTTTTCCACAACATGACATGGACGGGCTACTCCAGGGGCAGCAGCGAGGGCAATACGTTGCCCGGATGTTTGGCCGCATTGCCGCCCGCTACGACCTGCTGAATCGCTTTATGAGCCTGGGCCAGGATCAACGCTGGCGTCGTCGCATGGCCGCGCTGGCCGAGGTTCCGGCCCAGGGGCTTGTCCTGGACCTGGCAACGGGAACGGGCGATGTCGCCCTCGCCGTGCTGGAGCGCAGCCCTGATGCGCAGGTCGTCGGCGCGGATTTTGCGCTGCCGATGATGCAGGTGGGCCAGCGCAAGCAAATGGGCGAGCAAGGACTCTCCTTCGTTGGGGCCGATGCCCTGGCCCTGCCCTTCCACAATATGCAGTTCGATGCGCTGCTCCACGCGTTTCTCATGCGCAACATCGCGGATATTGCCAGCGGCTTTCGGGAGCAGTGGCGGGTGCTCAAACCGGGCGGGCGTGTCGTCTGCCTGGAAATCGTGGGGCCGGAAGCCTCGCTCATTCGCAGCGTCTATCATCTCTTCTTCGAGACAATCGTGCCTCGTGTGGGTGCGCTCATCTCCGGGGATGCGCAGGCTTACAGTTATCTGCCCCAATCGGTGCTCCGATTCCCAGCCCCCGATACCCTCAGCCAGATGATGCGTGAGGCAGGGTTCGCGCAGGTCCGCTATGAGCGGGTCATGCTCGGTACCATCGCCATCCATGTGGGGGAGAAGCCCCGCGCCTCATGAGTGAGCCACAACGGCTGGTCGTCGCCATCAGCGGCGCGAGCGGCGCGATTCTCGGCATTCGCCTGCTGGAGGTGCTGCGCGACAGCCCCATCGAGAGCCATCTCGTGGTGAGCCCCTCCGCCGCGCAGACCATCGCCAGCGAGACAGACTTTTCTCTCAAACAGGTGGAGCAGCTGGCGGATGTGGTTCACCCCTATCGCGCCGTGGGAGCCACCATTGCCAGCGGTTCCTTTCGGACGATGGGCATGGTGATTGCCCCCTGCTCGGTGAAAACCCTCTCCAGCATCGCCTATGGCATCACGGGCGACCTGATCGCGCGGGCAGCGGATGTGAATCTCAAGGAGGGCCGCCCGGTGGTGGCGCTCTTCCGCGAGACGCCCCTGCATGTCGGCCACCTGCGCGCCCTAACGCAGTTTGCGGAGAGCGGGGGCATTGTTTTCCCGCCCATGCCGGCCTTCTACGCGCGGCCCAGCACGCTGGACGAGATGGTGACGCAGATTGTGGGGCGGGTGTTGGACCGGCTGAACATTGATAATACGCTGGTCAAACGCTGGGCGGGGCTGCGTGAGGCGCTGAAAGAAGCGCACGATGAGTGAGGCCCTGCGTGCAGCCCTGTATGGCTTTATGCAGCAGCATAACGTTCTGACGCTCGCCTATCAGGATGAGGAGGGTGTTGGAAGCTGCGCGCTATGGTTTGCGCCTGACGAGGCACTGGCCTGCTACTTTCTCTCTGCGCTTACCACACGGCATGGCCGCGCCCTGGCAGCGGGCGGCGAGGTTGCCTTTACCATCCAGAAAGACGAGCAGCCCTGGCAGGCGATTCGGGGCGTGCAGGGGCGTGGTCGCTGCGCCCCACTGACCGAGCCGCTGCGGTCGACGGCCTGGCAGGTGTACCAGTCACGCTTCCCTTTCATTTCCCAGCAATTCCCCGATCTTGAGAGTGCCCTTCAGCGCTCGCTCCTCTGGCAGATCGTTCCCGCCTGGCTCCGCCTGATCGATAACAGTCGCGGTTTTGGCTTCAAAGAAGAATTATGGCTCACTTGAAAGAAAGTTTATTTTGAAGATACCTGTACTTCGTTTAGACTGAAAAGCTTGTTCACACAAAAAAGAGTAGGAGAGCAAGCCAATGGGCTTTTTAGATTTCTTGAAACGTAAGGTGGCAAGTGGGCCGCAGAAATATGATCGCCCTGCCATCGAGCGACTGGTGCAGGAAAACAAGAAGAGTGGGGCCCCCATCGTTCTGAAAGGGGTAGACATGTCGAAGATCGATCTGAGCCGCCTGGATCTCAGCGGTGCCGATTTTACGGAATCTATCCTCACGGACGCTATTTTTACGGGGTGCATCCTGCGCAACGTGCGGATTCGGCGCTCCGATCTCCAGAACGCTTCCCTGCGGGATGCCGACCTGACAGGCTCCGACTGGGCACAGTCTAATATGCGGGGCGCGGATCTGGTCAACGCCAACCTGACCGGAGCCAACTTTTATGGCGCGAAGATGGAAGGTGTGAAGTGGCAGGGTGCGACCTTCGGCGGCACGATGATCAGCGGCGCGAAGATGAGCGGCGTCAACCTGGAGGGAGTGAGCTTTGGCCGCCTGGATGCGGTCGATGCGCAGATGGAGGGAGCCATCCTCCGGAACGCCAACCTGGAGGGCTCAATCCTCACCGGGGCCAATCTCGCCAATGCAGACCTTACGGGGGCGAACCTACGTGGTGCGCAGATGGCCTGCAATCTGCAACATGCCACGCTGGTCAACGCGGACATGACCGATGCCTCGCTTCGCTATGGCGACGCTGCCGGCGCGGACTTCACGGGGGCTATCCTGGAGGGGGCTGACCTGGATGGGCTGGCGCTGGCGGGCGCGATTATTGCAGAGGAATTCAAGAAGTAGTACTGCAAAGAGGGTCGGTTGGCAGCGGTGAAGAGCTATGTCATAATTTCCTGACGTGTTGTTGCAATAGCTAAGTAATCTCTCCTGATTTGTCCGATTTTATCCATATGCGTCCTCATCTGGAGTAGCCCGAATGTCAGATCAGTTCCTCGTACGGTTTTGGGGCGTGCGTGGCAGTTACCCGGTTCCAGGAGCCGATACGCTCAAGTATGGTGGTAATACGCCCTGTATCGAGGTACAGGTCGCAGGCCACACGATTATTCTGGATGCGGGGACTGGTCTCATCAATCTGGGCAAGGCGCTGATTCAACGCTCTGTTGCCTCGGCGACGCCCATCACAGCAACCATCCTCTTCTCGCACACCCACCACGATCATACCCAGGGCATTCCCTATTTTGCCCCGGCCTATATGGGTGCCTCTACCTTCTACATCTTTGGACCGCGGCTTTTTCAGAATCAACTCGCTGAGACGCTTTCCAAGACAATGTTGCCCCCCAATTTCCCACTTGAACTGGAAGATCTCCAGGCCATGCGGGTCATTCGCGACATCAAGGA
>JACCSL010000546.1 GCA_013812995.1 Ardenticatenales bacterium
GTATGTGCCCGTTGGTAGTCCCGCAATGCCTCCTCAATCTGCCTCAGCGCGCGCGGCGGGTCAATTCGGGATAGGGCGATCGCCAGTCCCTGACGCACACATGCCTCCCCGTGGCTGAAACCGTGCAGACCAGCCACATACCTCTCTACCTCCCTCACCACGTCTCTCAGGGCCGATAGGTCTTCTGCTTCCCGATGGAGGTGAAGCAGAATGCGATACGCTTCGCAACGGGCATGAGCGGTCTTTGCCCGGGACAGCGCCTCTCTGACCTGGATAAGGCTCTTTTCAGGTTGTTTGAGGAGGGCGTAGACATCCGCCAATCGGTAATGGGCCGTAGCAAGAATGTCTGGGCTTCCGCCGCCGATGTCCACGAGCCGTTCGGCCAACGCCTTCATACGGAGGGCAATCGTCAGAGTGGATTGGAGATGAGCGGCCCCTGAGCGAGTGTTTGCATCTACCAGCAGGTCATAGGCCCGAAACAACAACCCCGATAGCTGGGGATCCCAGCTATCGGGGTCTTGTTCCGTCTCAAGGAACAGGATAATTTGTTCTCCACGCTCGCGCGCCCAGGCTACCATGCCGTGGTGATCCATCATTTTCCGGCAATGGTCAATATCTGCGCGCAGATTGCTGGTGCGCGTGGCTGGCAATCGGTGGGCCAGTGAGCTCTCATCAATGAGATAGCCCTCCACCTTGGCAAGGTATCCTGCCTCTGAGCCACACCGCCTCGCGATCTCAAAGGCATTCGCTCCATATATGGCTGCTAGCGCCACAAGCGTGTACCACTTCGGTCCTAGCCTGCCCTCCTCCATCTTCCTCACCGACTCGGCGGTGATAATCTTGACGCGCCGCGCCGCCTCCTCTTTGGACAGCCCTAGCTGCTCGCGCAGCGCCCGAAGTTGCATCCCCAACCGCCTGATCACCTGATCGTCCATACCACCACCTCCCATGGGAAATTTGATCATCGATACCGAAATCAAATCTACCAACCCCAAAAACCAGCCTTGTATCCCAACTAAGTTGGGCGGTCGTTGGAAGAGGAAGTTGTATGCTGTCAGTGCGTGAATAGCTGGGGGCTAGAAGGTGCCCAGAAGCCTCCTGAATTTTTGCTTCTCTATTACCATATACATTTTTCAAGGAGGGCCAATAGGCAACATGGGTCAGGAACCAACATCTGTTCGGAATCAGCGCCTTGCCCGCTGCCTGCGTCACCGCTGGGAACGGCCAGTTTTTTGGCTAACCCTGCTGCCGCTCGTTGCGTGGTTGGTCATGGTGGGAACGGGCTCGGCAGGATGGTTGCTCTTCCTGCTGGGTGGAGCCTGGGCGCGGCTCTACTTTCACCTGTATCAGCAGCACACCCGTCTTCTCGCACATGGGGTGCAAGTCAGCGCGACACAGCTACCACAGATCCACGATGCACTGGAGCGCTGTGCCAGCTATCTCCCGCTTTCCTACCCCGTGGATCTGATGGTGGTGCCAGGGCTGGAGCTACAAGCCTTTACCTTCGGCATGGGGCGACAGCACACCATTGTCATTAGCTCGGCCCTAGTCGAGGCACTGGACGAGGAGGAACTCCTGGCTGTCATCAGCCATGAGTGGGGACATATCGCACTCGATCACACGATGCTCGGAAGCCTCTTCGGGGTGCTGACGCAGGCGACCCTGGCAGCCCGTCATGCGCAGCCGCTCCTCGCACGAACGCCGTTTGCGACGGCCAGCCGCCTGCGTCCGTGGCATCTTCTCCTCCAAACCCTCATGACGTTGCTCGTTCCGCTCTTTTTTCTGGCGCATCGCCGCCTCGCCGAGTTTTCCGCTGATCGGGTGGCGCTCCTGATCGTGGGCAATCCCGCGCCACTGGCCCGTGCCCTCACGAAGCTCGTCGTTGGGCCGACCCTGGCCGCCTCCTTGGATGAGGCATCGCTCATCCAGCAGGCAGAGGCGGTCACGCGCAATCCTCTCGGTTTTTGGTACCTGCTGGGCAGCGATCATCCCTTCGTTGGGGCACGGCTGCGTGCGCTCCACGACTGGTATGCCTCCCCTGCCTATCAGATGCTCGTTCCTCCATCCCACATCGGGAGCCCGATGGCTCCCCCAGCGAAAGGAAACCTTCTATGACCTACCCCACCACAGGCGAACGGCTGAAACTCAGTCGTCGCCGTATCAGCACGGCCACAACCGCGACGAGCGCAGAGCCAACGCGCCCACCCGTGCGGCGCGGCAAGCTCCTGATCTGCTGCGGCAACTCGGGCGAAGATGTCGGCCTGCGACTCCTGGCCCATGCCTGGCGCGATGGGTATGACCTACCCGCTATCTTTATCAACAACGACCATCTTGGACCCACCCCCCTCCAGGTGCATGTCCCCGGCAGGGGGAGCGTGTCGGTCACAGCCACCGATCGCTTTGTTCTGGGAGCGGAGGGGAACACCCGCGACCTGATCAAAGAATATCCCCTCCTGGTCAAGCGCTACCTGGAGGGCGGCCTACTACGCGGGGTCCCCGTCTTCGAGACCTACAATCGCGGGGGGCGCGGGGGACATGCGATTCCAACTATCACCGTTATGGACATCGACCTGCACATCGAGGCGCTCTATGGACATCTGCGCCGGAGCCTCCAGTGGTTGAGCGGTGAGCCCCAGCGACGGACAGCAGCCAGTGATCTGGAGATTTTACTGACGCTACAGAATAGCCAGCAGGAAGCAAGCGCCGAATCCTGGATCATCGTAGTGCCTGTGGGCGGCACTGGTTCCTGCGGCAATGGCTGTGCCCAGACCATTCCCTACCTGATCCGGCACATCCTACACGAGTTAGGTATTCGCAACTACGAGCTCTGGCTGGTTGTCCTTGGCCCTCGTGCCTTCACCGGGCTAACGGCTTATGTGCAGCACAACTACCTCGCCCTGCTTCATTCCCTCGACTACATGGCCGAGCACGGTCAGCGCCGGGCGTATCTCAATGGGATCACGATTGACACGGACGCCCCGCCTTGTGACAGACTTTTCTTGTTGGATGATCCGCTGCTCCCCTCACAAGGCGCGTCGGTGACCGAGCAGGAGATGCAACGCTTTCTCGACCGTGCGGCGCTCTCGCTCCACCTGCTGCTCAACACGGATGCCTATGATGTCATTGCCAGCCATGCCGCCAACCCGCTGGATCTCACTCAGGATCAGCGGATACGCTGGCTCCACACGGTCAACGGAACCGTGGCCGGAGTCGAGCGCGAGGGACTCCTGGAGCTGGTCACCCAAACCCTGGAGGCGCGCCTGCTGGAGCGCTTCATGACACGCCTCGCTTCTTGAAAAAACCCCTTCACCCCAAAAGGAGACGCAGATGTTCAAAACAAAACGTCCTATACCCGCCGAGGCCGCTCCCCTGACCGAGAGCCGTCGCTTCCTGGCCTCGCTCGGCCTGGACCACACCCTGCCCATCAAGCTGACCCGACACGCCGATGGGCGTCCCTACCAACCGATTCAATTGGCCCAGGTGCAGAAAGGCGGGAGCAGCCAGACCACCCTCGTGCAGGAGATGAGTCTGCTTCAGATGAAAAAGCATACTGGAGGCTGGGACACGCTCCTTGAAGGCAACCGCGTCCGCGCCGAGCAGGAGGCGCTGCACGCGCTGGAGGCGCGCGTCAGCGAGGGGGCTCTCACGATCCCCGTTCGTCCCTTCTTGCAGGAGTTGGCACAGGAGATCACCCAGGATATTCAGTTGCTTCAGACAGCGCGCGCCACGCTGGAGCAGCGGTATGCGGAGGCCGAGAGCAACCTCGTGCGCTGGCAGAACGAGCAGGCCCAGGGGCAGGGCCTCCTGGAGTCGCTCGCCACCATAGCCCAGACCCTCATCAGCGGCCGACTGACACGGAACGATGCCGTGGCCTGCTGGAATAGCCGCGAAGCCAGCGCCCTCTCGTGCGACGCCCACCGCGCGGCCCTCACGATTCTCATCGCGCTGGCCGAGGCGGTGAGCGGGCTTGTGCGCGCGTTGGATCAGGTGCTGGAGGCGGCCGAGAGTCGGCGTCAGGTCGCTGCCGGGCAGGTGAGTCAACTCCGGCAGAGCTATACACGGGTGCGGGGGTGGGGCTACGAGGTCAACCCGTCTGCCATTGCGGAGGTGCTTACCCAGCAGAACGATAGCCGCTGGCTCAGTGAGCTCCTCACTGCGTTACGTGAGGCGGGTAGCGAGGCGCTAATTGCTCAGACACAGACCATCGCTCGCCGCGAGGCCGAGCGTCTCCTGGAAGGGCTGGACATCATTGGCCTTATTGAACTGGAGGGGGAGCAACTCGCCCGCCGCACGGGTACGGGCGACGCCGTGGATGCGCTGGTCCTCGTCGGTGAGGAGTTGCTGGATCAGGTTCGTCGTAGGCCAACGTGGCAGCTCACGAGCGGGGCGCGCCGCCGAGTGGAAACGCTCCAGATTGTCCCGCAGGGAGAAGCGATCTTTGAGCATACCAGCCTCAAGAGTGCCGCCTATGGCTCGCGTCAGGATCGTTTGGCCTTTCTCCAGGTCGAGTTCGAGGTTGCGCTGGAGGAGCTACGGCTGGTGCAGGAAGGGAGGGCGCTCTTCGCCGCCGCGCAGGAGCGCCGCGAGCATTTCGTTCTGGAGGAGGTCGCCGCCGCCTGGCGGGCCGCCTCCACAACGGAGATAGACGCGCCTCCGCCGCGCATGAGTGAGCCACCGCCCATCTTCTCCAATGGCACGAGCCACGCCGCGTCCGAAGCAGCGCTGTGGTAGGAGGAACCCATGGAGCATTGTCTACTACATCTTCAGCTTGCCCATGCCCACTGTCAGATATGCGGGCGACCGCTCTGTGGCAGTTGTCTGGTCGTGGAAGAGGTCGGAGGCTCGCGCTGTGCGACGCATGGGGTCGAAGTGGGGGAGCGGGAACGGTTCCTCGCCAGTGCGGTCCATCTCTGTGCGCTCCTCAACTTCTTTCTGCCTTTGGTTGGATCTACAGGTGCGATGGTAGCACTGTGGTATCTAGCGGGACCCAGCCCCTTCGTTTCTAGCCATACGCGCGAGGCGATGAGCTTTCAACTACTCTACTTCGCCCTGCTCCTGTCGCTCCTCTGGGGGCTCGTGGGACATCTCTACTGCCTACCGCTCATCCCGCTCTTGATCCTCCTGGGTCTGGGGTGCAGCCTCGTGGGCGCACGGCGGGCCTGGGAGGGGGAGCGGTACAGCTACCCCCTCACCTCCTGGCTCGTGGGTATTTGAGCGGGAGCAAGCCATGCGGAAGGGGAGACGGCTACCCAAACACGGTCTCTCCTTCCGCCGCTACTGGCGCTGGTCCGCTCTGAGTCGTTATCTATCGTCCTGGTTCAGGAAAGGAACTTCTCATGACTGCCACTGATCGGTCCCCTGTGGGACATCTCTGGCGCGCCCTTGGGGCGGTGCTGCTGCTCTTCGTGGTATGGCAGGCGCTCCGCCGCCGAAAGGAGCTGCGC
Source organism: Ardenticatenales bacterium (assembly GCA_013812995.1). GTDB lineage: Bacteria > Chloroflexota > Anaerolineae > Ardenticatenales > Ardenticatenaceae > JACCSL01. Next base: position 5,445 of record JACCSL010000546.1, read on the forward strand.
TATGCCCAGCCTTGACTCTGCCCCGCCGTTTCGTGCCTTCCGTCAGGGATGCGTGGGGTGCTTCGTCAGCCTGTTGGTCGCTGCCGTGCTGGGGGCTTGCACCCTGCTCCTCACGTTCGGCGGGTGGGTACGGGAGGCGCATGCAGCCTCCGAGGACGGTAGCCTGGTAATTCGCCTGGCCCCCGCCATTGCAGAAGATGCCCCGCAGGCTACCACCGTCGGTACCTTCTTCGAGAGCGAGACGTCCATCGAGATCGTCACGGGAACCATCCGACTATCCGCCAGCCCCGATGGCGCGGGATCGCTGGTGACCGATGATCGGGCCACGCTGGTTGTCGCGCGGCCCGATGGGTCGGAGGCGCTCTGGTCACATGATTTTCGGAGTCCTGATCGCGATCAGGTGCTGCCTTTGCCCGCCCAGGATGTTTCCTCGCTCTTCCAAACCGGAACGCATCAGGTCAGGCTGGTGCTGGAAGATCTATGGCCGCCGGTTCATTCTTCCTCCGCGTATTATCTGGTGCTTGCCCCAGCTAGTATCCCACCCGAACGTCGCGCCGTGCCTGTTCCAGCCACGCACGCCGCATTGGACGGCGCGCAGGCTCCCGCACCGCGCTTCCTATCCCTGACACCGGCCGCACGGCCTGCCGTCGCCACCGAGAGGAACCCGGCAGACATCCCCTTCGGTAGACTCACGATTTTGCTCATCGTGGGTGCGGCGACGGGGCTGCTCCTGTGGTGGCGGCGGCGCTCTCGGCGTGCTATGGCTCCGGTTGGAGCAAGTCTCTGGGGATGGCTTTCGCTCTACGACCACGAGACAGGCGAGGCCCTCCCCCTGGTGACCCTTACCGCGTTTCCCGAGGGGCTGGCTGTCGGGGTAGATCCCCTGCGCGTCGGCCATGTGGGAGAGATGACAGCCTTGATCGAGATTCATCCCGGTCCCCAGGGCGAGCCCCTGGTCGTAGCGCCTCATCAAGGGATTCAGAGTGATCTGCTCCGAGATGGCACACGCCGTGAGGTGGGGCGGGTTGCGCTGGAGTTCCGTGACCCGCTCGCTGCACGAGGAGGGGAGTATGGGTAGGAAATATGAAATTTTACGACTGCTGGATGGAAGCGAGACGCAAGCCGCCGTCCAGCGGGAAAGCCGGGGTCGTATTTTGCTGGCAGGACTGGAGGGGGCGGGCAAGTCCTCGCTGTATAACTGGTTGCACGCCTGCGAGGTCTCACCCGTGGATGTGATGGCGGAGACACGCAAACCGGCAGAAGAGGTTCTGGGACTCTTTACGCTGCTCGATCTTCCCGAGCAGGATGAATCACCTACCCGCTGGAGCAGTTATGAGCCAGCCCCCACAATGGAAGGAGGACATTGGGGAACAGAGTACGGCTATAGCCCGGATAGCTACTGGCACCCACCTCCCTCCTCCCTGATCCCAGAGGCAGAGTTGGTCATCCTGGTGGTGGACGCAGAGATGGGGCTCACGCCAGGCGTCTTTCGCTGGTTTTGTCGCCTCCATGCGCGTGGTCAGCCCCTGGTGATCGCGCTCAACAAGATCGATTGCCTGGACGCAGGAGGGGTGGCGCAGGCCCAGGCACTGGAACAACGGCTGGCCGTGCCCGTGGTGCCCATCTCGGCGCGGGAGGGCACGAATGTTCTGGAGCAACTCCTGCCCCAGGTGGTTAGCTTATGCCCCTCGCTCCTCCTGCCGCTGGGACGGGACGTGCCGCTCTTTCGCGCGGCGGCGGGCCGGGCGCTCGTTCGACAGGCGGCCCTGACCTGCGGGCTGGTGGGGATCGAACCCGTGCCACTCCTTGATGTACCCTTTCAACTCGCCATCGAAGCGCGTCTTATTCTCCAACTCGCCGCGCTGTATGGACGGCCGCCAGGTGAACGCGGGGGCTTACGACAAGAAATAGTGATCGCTCTCCTGGTGGGGGTGAGCCTGCGCTATGCCTCCCAGCAACTCGCAAAACTGGCCCCCATGGTGGGCTGGTTACTCAGTGGCCTTCTCAGCGGAGGGGGCCTCTGGGTGATGGGCTGGCTGACGCTGCACTACTTTGAATGGTATGGGCGCGGGAAACCGGCCCTCTGGGCTGGCAGGCGAACGTTTGCCGCGCTTCCCCGCTGGAGACGCAGCGAGGAACAGCCGGAGGAGGCGAGGGAAGCATGATCCGATGGCAACGATGGTTGCGCCGGGGGCCGCACGAGCCCCAGGATGTCGATGTCCCTGCCCTCTTCTCGCACGCCGCGCTCATGCGGGCCTGGGTGCAGGTCCGCTCCAACAACGGTGTCGCAGGATCAGACAGAGTCAGTATTCAGGCATTCGAGCGGGATCTGGAGGCACAGTTTGCCAGACTTCAGGAGGAACTGATTGCGGGAAGCTACCAGCCGCAACGGGTGACAAGCATCATCGTCATTCAACCCAACGGGAAGCAGCGCCAACTGGCGATCTGGACGGTCCGCGACCGGGTGGTGCAGCGGCTCCTGTACGACTATCTGGAGCCCATCTTCGAGCCCATGTTTTTGGAGAACAGCTTCGGCTTTCGCAGTGGTCGCCGCATCACCGACGCCATCGAGCGCGTGAGGCTGCACCGTGACAACCATCTGCGCTGGGTGGTGGACGCGGATATCCAGAAATGTTTTGACAACATCCGCACGGATATCCTGATGCGCCTGGTGCGCCAGCGTGTCTATCACCCGGCCATTCTGGCCCTGGTCGAGCGCTTCTTGAAGGCGCAGATTCTGCGCGGACCCGAGGGGCGTGCCGAGCAGGCAGGGGTTTCGCAGGGCAGCGCCCTCTCCCCGCTCTTGTGCAATATCTATCTGCACGAGTTCGACCGGGCACTGGTGGACAAAGGGCAACATCTGGTGCGCTACGCGGATGATTGGGTCATCCTCTGCCGTCGCAAACAGGAAGCCGAGGCAGCCTTGCAGCTTGCCTCCCAGGTGCTACGAAAGCTGCGCCTGGAAATCCATCCGGGAAAGAGCGGGGTGGTTCACTTCGACGAGGGCTTCAGCTTTCTGGGGTACTTCTTTGTGCGTGGAGATATCTACCGCTTGTCGAGACAGTGACCTCTCGACAACGGAAGTTAGCAATGGAAAGGAGATAGAA
>JACCSL010000571.1 GCA_013812995.1 Ardenticatenales bacterium
CGGCGGCGAGTGCACAGCAGTGCAGCGGTCCATCCGCGTAGAACGTTGCCAGGCAGCGCCCGTGCTCGACGTCCCATGCCTTGAGAGTACCATCGTGGGAGGCAGAGACGGCGCGCTGCCCGTCCGGGCTCAGCGCCACACCGAGCACCGCGTCGTCGTGGCCCTCCAGGGTACGTATCAGCCTGCCCGTCTCCACCTCCCACAGCTTCAGCGTCCGGTCATTCGACGCCGAGATTGCCAGGCGACTATCGCCGCTGAGGGCCACGCCTCGCACCGCCGACGCATGGCCCTCCAGCGTACGCAGCAGGGTTCCGTTCGCCATGTCCCACACCTTCAGCGTGCCATCTGAGGAGGCCGAGATCGCCAGCGCGCCAGCCGCGCTCATCGCCACGGCGCGCACGGGCGAGCGATGCCCCTCCAGCGTGTGCACCTCAGCTCGACTTTGCACATGGCAAGTTGCAGTCAGAACACTGGCTTCCGAGAGAAGAAATAGCCTGTCCTGATTAAACGAATATGGGTCTGACAGGGCGATGGACGATAAATCTTCCCCTATGATATCCATCTCTCGATTCAGTGGCCGGGTTAAAGGCAGGGGGATGTGCAAAGTCGAGCTCAGTACCACTCTGAATATCCCAGAGCTTCAGCGTCGCATCATCCGAGGCTGAAATCGCCAGTTGCCCCGCTGCATCCATCGCCACACCCCGCACCGACGCCGTGTGCCCCTCCAACGTGTGAAGCACCGTCCCGCTCGCCACCTCCCACACCCTCAGCGTCCGATCCGCCGAAGACGTAACGGCTAACCGCAAGTCAGCACTCAGCGCCACGCCCAGCACGCCATCTCGATGACCTTGCCATGGGGAGGAACTTGAACCGTTCCCCATATTCCAATGACGAACGTTTCGGTCCATCGAAGCCGAGAGGGCCAGTCGCCCATCAGGACCCAACGCTACTCCATGTACCGCACCCCTATGTCTTTCCATCAGGAACGGGAACGGAAACATCTCACTATTGGTCTCCCACACTTTTAGGGTCCGGTCATTTGAAGCGGAGACGGCGAGATGCCCATTACCGCTATAGGCTACCCCTCGCACCCAATCGGTGTGCCCTTCTAAGGTGTGCATGAGGCGACCTGTATCAACATTCCACTTCTTAATGGTGCCGTCGTCGGAGCTGGAAAGTGCCCATTTCTCATCGGCACTGAGTGCTACTCCTCGTATCCATTCCGTATGATCTTCAAGGGTACGGATAAGCGTGCCACTTTCCACATCCCATACCTTGAGGGTTCTATCCTCAGAAGCGGAGACAGCGAGATGCCCATCCGTGCTTAACGCAACACCTCGAACAGGGGCAGTATGACTCTCCAGCGTACGTAGCAGCGCGCCATTGCTGATGTTCCACACATGGAGACTGCCGTATTGGGAGGCCGAGACGGCAAGCTGACCATCTGCGCTCATTGCCACGGCCAGCACTTCCTCCTGCGGGCCTTCCAACGTTCGCACGAGGTTCCCGCTGCTCACCTCCCACACCTTGAGGCTTTTATCGGCGGAGGAAGAGATAACAGTTTTTCCGTCAACGCTCAACGCCACACCTAACACCGCTTTTGTATGGCCTGCCAGCGTGTGTATCAGGCTACCACTCTCGACGTTCCAGACCTTGAGCGTATGGTCTGCCGACGCAGAGACAGCAATCTGTCTATCACTGCTAAGAGCCACATCCAACACCGCTCCAGAATGGCCCTCCAAGGTACGCAACAGGATGCCTCTGCCCAACTCCCAGACTTTGAGCGTGCCGTCCTGCGAGGCAGAGACGGCAATTCGTCCATCGGAACTCACCGCCACATCCAATACCCAACTGCGATGCCCTTCCAGCGTGCGTCGGAGGGCCGGATCCTCCCGCAATGTATCCAAGAGTGGGCGTAGCCAGCAATCATGCTGGCAACCCGCTGCCTGCGTAAGAATGTGTTCTAAAAAGTCCGGATCTAAGGGAACCACGGGATGCAATAAGCGACCATAGAGTTGAGGGGCTAACTGCATCTTATCTCTCGCTAGGACATGCGCGGCCTGGCGTAGAGTACGCTCTAGCAACCCTAGCTCTTTTTCTTTTGGCAATTCCTCGTAATCCGCTAGCAGCTCATTGATACTGGTGACTTCGAGCTTGGCTTGCAGCCACTCGTAGTCGAGCAGCAGTGCTCGCAACTCATCGCCCCGCCCCGCCTCGCGCAGGTGGTAGGCGAGGTGCTGCCACAGATAAAGCTCCTTGGGGGGCAGCGTGGGCCAGGAGGCGATATGGTAGCTAGCCAGGAAAGCGGCATGGCGGGCGGACAGTGCCGCGCCCTGCTCCTCCACCAGGAAGGCGCGCACGACATCGTGTAGACGGATCGTCCTCGTGTCATACGCCAGCAGCAGCGAGAGTTGATACAGCCGCAGACAGAGCTGCTTGACCACAGGCCCCTCCAGCGCCCACAGCCGCGCCAGGGTCTCCACGGGGATGTCGGCGTCCTCTGGGAAGATCGCCAGGTCACGGTAACAGCGCGGCTCGTCCACGGTCACGCCCCCGTAACGCTCCGCCGCCTCTGCTTTCAGCAGGCGCAGGCTGGCGCGGAGCGTG
>JACCSL010000574.1 GCA_013812995.1 Ardenticatenales bacterium
CTCTATCGCCTGACGGGTGACAACGAGCCCCAACTGCTCTGGGAGACGACGGACTGGATCGGGGAGCCCGCGTGGAGTAGAAGCGGTCACTGGCTCTTCTTCACCCGCTGGCGGAACGATGGCGGCAGTCACGACCTGTGGGTTCTCCCTGCCAGCGGCGGCGAGCCCCAGCGCGTCACCGATGCACCATCATGGGAGAGCCATGTGACGACCGGGCAAGCGCATGATGACGCGCTGCCGCCCACGCTGACGACGCGCGCGCCCGTAGCCACGCAAGTTTCGCCGCTGGCGCTTGGCTTCAACGTGGCGAACCTTGACAATTCCTATCTTTCCCACGATCTAGGCTTTGGCTGGGCGAAGGGATTCGCCGATTGGGAGCGCGCCGAAGCGGAGCCAGGGGCGTTCCGCTGGATTGACATCGACAACACTGTGCAGCGCACTGAGGAGGCCGGGCTCCAGCTTTTGCTGCGGGTAGACCGCTCCCCCACCTGGGCACGCCCGCCCGATACCACGGGCAGCCACCCACCGACGGACCTCAACGCGTATGCCCGCTTCTGGGAAACGCTTGCCACCCGCTATCGGGGGCGGGTCGCGGCCTATGAACTATGGAATGAGCCGAATCTAAGTCTGGAATGGGGCAACCAGCGCCCTGACCCGGCCTACTACGTTGAGATGCTGCGCGTTGTCCATGCCACCCTGCAACGCATCGACCCCGATGCCATTCTCATCGTAGGCGCGCTGGCGGTGACCGGGGAGGGCAATGACCGCTCGATGGGGGAGCTGGAGTGGATGCGGGGCTTCTACGAGGCCCTTGGCCCTGCTGAGCCTCGCCCCTACGATGCTTTCTCGACGCATCCTTACGGTTTTGGACAGCCACCGGATTTCCCGGTCGAGGCGGGGCTGGGGCTTCGTCGCCTGGAGGAGCATCGCGCGCTCATGGAGCAGTGGGGCGACAGCTCGCCGCTCTGGCTGACGGAGTTGGGCTACCCGCGCCGCACGCCCGGCTGGAGCCTGGGCGAGCACGAGCATTGGGTCGTCAGTGATGACGACCAGGCGCGCTACCTCGTGGAGACCCTTGACTGGATCGAGGGGAATTATCCATTTGTCGAGGCGGTTTTCTTCTTCAACCTTGATTTTTCCACGGTGGACTGGTACAGCGCCGACGAGCAGATGCGCGCGTATGCCATCCTCGATTCGTCACGTGCGCCGCTGCCCGCCTTCACGGCACTGCGCCAGCGCTGGTTGGGGCGGTGACGGATGGACCATGAGCATGACACGCTCCGCCCGCACTCGCACGATCCCAATCTTCAGACGCCGACAGGGGATGGAACCTTCGTTCTCTCAGGGCCGAATGGCAGCGAGTGGCTCATCGTCCCCGCGGATCTGCAACGTTTACCCCAGGCCACGGTCGCCAATTGCTACATCGTCAGCACGGGACATGGCACCTCGGGGCCGTTTACCTTTGGGGGCGTGCGACTGCTGGACCTCATTCAAGCCTTCATCGCCGAAGAATGGAGCGAGGTCGAGGTTATCAGTGCGGATGGTTTTGGTAATCGCCTCCTGGCGAGTGAGCTTTACCACCCGGACCCGGCGGGGCCGATTCTCCTGGCTCACACCCTGGATAGCAATCCGATGACGCGCGAGCAGGGGCTAGTGCGGCTGATCGTGCCCAGCGAGCGGGACGATGCCCTGCGCCAGGTGAAGTGGGTGGCGCGGGGCATCGTTCGCCATTAGGTTGCCTTCCCCTACGGAGACAGTTATTCTTATGAATAGGCAGATTGAGAGATTTGAAAGGATACTCCTATGTCATCGCTTCCAAGCTATTATCTTAGCCCAGAAGAGTATCTAGCTATCGAGCGTCAGGCTGAACACAAAAGCGAATATGTTGATGGCACTATGTATGCGATGGCGGGCGGTAGTGAACGTCACAATCTAATTGCTGCCAATATCATCATTTCTATTGGCATACAGCTTAGGAATCGCCCTTGCCGTGTCTACCCCAGTGATTTGAAGGTTAGAGTACCAAACTCGAAACGATTCTTTTACCCGGATGTATCAGTTGTATGTGGGGATACCAAGTTTGCCGATGATGAACGCGATGTGATTCTCAATCCCATTTTAATTGTAGAAGTGTTATCTGAAAGTACCGCAGCGTATGATCGCGGTAAAAAGTTTCTTTCCTATCAGCAAATTGATTCCTTACAGGAATATCTCCTTGTCTCGCAAGATGAAGTAATAGTTGAACATTATGTAAGGCAGGATAATGACACATGGCTTTATACGAAGGCTATTGGCTTGGAAGAAACAATTATTCTGCCGTCTCTTGAGTGCGAAGTCGCATTGAGAGATATTTATGACAAGACAACCTGACAACTCACTCACCTTTTCATCAAGGACTTGTTTCATTTGTTTCAACAGACCATCTTTGAATCCTCAGAATCTGTTTCGTCCCCGAGCGGAACCTTCAGCGTTTCGGTGTCCTCCCTGACGTTCGGCCCTAACGAGGCAGTAAGTCAGGCTGTGGTTTCAGAACCGGGTGGGGGTAGCGGCCTTATTGGGTTCCCCTTTCCGAGAGTGTCAATGGGTTTCGTGTGGAACAGCGACAAAGAACTCATCGTGCGCTATCCCAATGACTTGCCCCCGCCGTGCATCGACGCGACGAACTGTTCGTTTAGTCTCGGCGGTAGGGGTCGGGTTCTCTACCAGGCTGTGTCACGCAACCAAATAAGGCCCCTTCGGTGGACCCAAGCGGGTAAGTTACGCAAAGTAGCGGAGGAGTCCCTTGAGCGAGGCATCCTTCTGACAGACGTAAGCCCGCCGCAAGCTACCCTGCTTCAGCGTGGGTAGATAGGCGGGCTTATCAAAGGCTTTAGCCAAAAAATCCTAGTGACCGCAAAGATAATCTAGGATATTTTATCTAC
>JACCSL010000586.1 GCA_013812995.1 Ardenticatenales bacterium
CCGCCTTTCCAGTGCGCCCGACCCCGAGCCGTGCTGTTCCTCCTTGTCCCAACGTCCTCAGCCTCCGCGTTTTTCGTCTGTTTCGACCACCGTTTATGCGGCGGCTTAGTTTTGTCAGTCAGTCAGGCGTGGTGCCTGAAAGTTTCGGGTTCTTCCGAATGTTGCCGCCCAGGTCAAGTGTGTAGATTCTCGTAAACTCTTTTAGTAGCTCCTTCCGCATTCCATCAAAGGTGAATTGGTGGAGAAAAGAGTTATTGGAAACGAAGCAGACGATGCCATCTCCGTTGTGTAGGCGGTCTGTCGCCCAGCGGAAAAAACGCACATACATATCATAAAGTTGCGCATTCAGCGTAGCGCGCGACCCCTTCACATAAGTTTGTTGAATGCGCTTGTCTACGCCGGGATAGGCGCGGTTCTTGTTATTGTCATTCTCGTTGCTTTGGCCCACGTTGTACGGGGGATTGCCGAGAATCACGAAGATGGGCGCGGCCTCCTGGCGATGGATGCGCTCCGTGTTCTCCGGTGCAAAAATATTGAGCTGGCGATGCGCCCCCATGTCCAGCGTGTCCGCAAAACAAATCCCCTCGAACGGATGATACTCCCCCGTGCGCTCGAAAAACTCATGCTCGATGTTCTGCGCGGCGATGTAGTAGGGCAGCAGCAGCACCTCATTACAATGCAACTCGTGCGCGTACTTCTGCGCCAGCGCGCTCGGCGAGAGCTGCGCCAGCAGCTCCAAGATGAACGTCCCGGTGCCCACACACGGATCGAGCACCTGCACGCCGCGCTCGTTCAGCGAGAGCGAAAATTCCTGCTGGAGCACCTGCTCCACGGAGGCGACCATCCAGCGCACGATGGGCGCGGGCGTGTAGACGATGCCATGCGTGTCAGCGGTATCCGTCGAGTAGCCCTGGAAAAACTGCTCGTAGACCGCATGGAGAAAGCCCTGCTTCTCGCTGTAATCATCAATGGTGCGCGCTGTCTCCTCGATGGCGCGGTAAAAATAATCCAGCCGCGCCGTGAACGCCGGGCGGCTGAACGAGCGGCTCGTCAGCGCCGCGACCACCTTCTCCAGCTCGCGCGCGATGGCGTTGCGGCGCACAAAATCCGGGTTGTTGAACACCGAGCGAAAGATACGCTCCGTCAGAAGGTGCTGCTTGAGCATATCCTCCACCGCCGCCAGCGAGGTCTGCGGGTTGAGCGAGGCGCGGCACAGCGCGAGGAAACCCTCCAGCGCCGCCAGAAACTTTGCGTTCTCCCGCTTCTCCCGCGCGATAATCTCCGTCAGCCCCTGCGCGAGCTGCGGTATCTCCTGGCGGAACGTCGCCACCGCGCGGTGGAACTCCTCGATCAGCGGCTCGGTGTAATCCAGGAACGCATCGAGGAGGCGCTGGAGGCTGGCACGGTCGGCCATCGGCACATCCAGCACGCGCTCCCCATTCTGGATGAGCACCGCGCGCCGCGTGTTCTCGAACAAAATATTCTTCGTCGGGTAGCCCGCCGCGATCTTGCGCGCGATCTCCGCGTCCAGATCATCGCCGCTGTCCTTGGCCTCCCACACGCCGCGCCGAATCTTGTACTGGTCCTTGAGCTCGCCATCGAAGCGAATCTGCTTCTTGTTGGCGAGCTGCACTGTCTGCTCGCCCAGCACCGTCAGCCCACGACTCTTCCCCGCCTCCGCCAGCAGCGTATGGAACGCCACGCGCAGCGCCCCCTCCGTGCGCGCCCCCTGCTGCTCCAATCCCCGCAGGGCCTCGTAATACTCACTGACATAGCGCGGCATGGGCGGTGTCATGGCATCTCCTCTCGCGTGCGTTTTCGCCATTGTACTGGCGGGGTACGACTGTGGGAAGCGTTGGAGCGGGGGAGCGGGGGAGCGTTGGAGCGTTGGAGCGGGGGAGCGGGAGAGCGTTGGAGCGTTGGAGCGTTGGAGCGGGACATGGTCAGATTTCGGAACGACGAGCGTTCAGTCTGTCGCTCGAACGCTCGTCGTTCCGCTCCAACGCTCCAACGCTCAAGAGGGTTTATGGACAGACATGAAGCTTTGAGGGCCCGTACCAGGGCTTACGCGAGCCGCATCATTCGTTTGTATGCACATTTGCAGACAGCTTATCGCTTTGATGATGCGGCGATGGTGGTAGGTAAGCAGTTGTTGCGCTCGGGAACATCCGTGGCGGCAAACCACCGCGAGGCCAGGCACTCCCGCAGTAAGGCAGATCGTGCCGCGAAATTCACCATCGTCTTGCAGGAGCTTGAAGAAAGCGCGCTATGGCTAGAACTTCTCTCAGAGCACGCAATGGCTCATGCTGATGGCCTTGACCAATTGCTTGATGAGACCCAACAACTCATCAGTATCTTCGTTGTTAGCCTCAAAACTCTCCGCCAGTAGAGCGTTGGAGCGTT
>JACCSL010000594.1 GCA_013812995.1 Ardenticatenales bacterium
TGCGCCGCAGCGTCACGCCCATCTCCTCCGCGATGCCGCTAAAGCGATGGCGATACAGTTCCAGCAGAATAGGGTCTGGTGGGTGAAAGGACATATCTACCTTACTGTCCAATGACTGGAAAATAGACATAATGTTGCACCGCAGGAGGCAAGGTGCCGCTCGCCTCGTAGGCCCCGATATCGCAGTGCCCCGCCCGCAGTGCCCAGCGCTGATCGACGAGAGGGCAGCGGCGACTATCGCCGACATCCAGCGCCGGGCTGCCCGCGCCAAGGGCCATCGTTGGCGTTGGACCGCCATTGTCTGCCAGCGCCACCAGCAGCGGGTCTACCGAGGGCTGACCCACGAAGCACGAGGTATCACCGAACTGGATATTGTTCTCCAGGTTAGTCAAGGTGCCCTGGAAGGTGGCGCAGTTCTGCCCGCTCGGGCTGCTGGCGATGATGCTGTTTCGGACCTGGATCGTTGCATCGTGCTCCCAGTGAATCCCGCCCCCAGACTCTGCGGAGTTACCTGAGAGCGTACTGTTTAGCATTGCTGTCGTGCCACGGTTGATATAGAGCGCGCCGCCGCGCCGCGCCTGGTTGCCGGTGAAGGTGCTGTTCGCGATGCTCATCGGCCCGGCACTGCCAATGCCGCCGCCAAAGCTCTGGCTCCCGGCCACGCTGTTGTTCGCAAAGGTACTGCCCACAATCGTGGCCTGCCCGTTGTAGCTGATGATGCCGCCCCCGCGCGTGTCGCCCGCCCGGTCTGCGCCCGCGATGTTCCCGGTGAAGGTGCTATCGTAGAGACGGAGCGTGCCACTCGCATTGACGAGTCCGCCACCGTCCCGCTGTGCGATATTGTCCGTCACGGTGAGCTGGTGCGCTTCCAGAAGATTCTCGGTCCCGTTGAAGATGGCACCGCCCTCCCCGCCTTGATTCGTGCGGAAGATGGAGTTGGTCACCTGCACATGGCTCATGTAGGTTCCCAGTGCTCCACCTCGTACACTGCCGCTGTTGCCAACAAACTGGCTTGTGGTAACAGACATCCAGCTACCCAGGTCGGCGAAGAGCGCACCGCCCTCCTTTGCTGAGTTATTCGTGAACTGCGTCTGCTCGATGGCAATGATCGCCCCGGCCTTGTTCGTGTAGATTCCTCCGCCGATGCCCAGTGCTGTGGCACCCAGCGCCTTGTTATCGCTGATGGTGCTTCCCAGAACGCTCAGCGTGGCGGCATTGATAAAGACGCCACCGCCGTTGCCCGTGGCCGTGTTCGCGGAAATCGTCGTGTTGCGGAGCACTACCTTGCCGCCTGGAACGGAGCTGATGATGCCGCCCCCGTACGTTGCCTGATTGTTCCGAACAGTGCTGTTGATGAGTGTGAGTCGGCCCTGATAGCTGAAGAGCCCGCCACCCTCTCCGGCCCGGCAGTTTGTCACGGTGACGTTTGACAGGAGTACCCGGCTGTTCCGGTTGTAGAGACAGCCCCCGTAGTTGGGGTCGGTTCCCCCGGACTTTCCGTTGGTAAGGGTCAGGTTGCTCAGAGTGAAGCTGAGACCCGCAGGAAGATAATTAGCATTGACATAGAAAATGCGCACCCGACCTCCTGCGTCGAGCGTGATGAGATTGCCGCCGTGGATGCTGGTGCTCCCTGTGATGCGCTTCTCGTGCGTGATAGGGATTATCACTGGTGCAGCGCCACAGGAAAAGGTGATGGTTCCACCGGCTGCCAGCGCTGTGTTCAGAGCCGCTTCTGTGCAGCTTGCGGCGCTGCCATTGCCGACCACCGAGGTAATGACCTCTCCTTCCTCTACTTCGCCCTGTGCCCAGACGGGAGTGGCATGTTGCAGACTCGCCAAGAGAATGAAGCTGCCTATCAGGTAGAGGAAGCGGCGCACTGTGAACTGGGATGAGGACATCATACCTCCAGGAAACAAGGGTTTTGTGTGGGGGGCAACATTAAAAAGGCCGAGCCCAGTGGGGCGCGGCCCCCATTATGAAGAGGTAAGCTTACGGAATCGGCTCTGGCGGCTGTCGTTAATAAGACGTAGAAGATGATTGAAGGGTTACGTTGCCCCAGTCATCTATCCTACCCGCCCAGCGCGGCCCGACCACCACCGTTGTGTCAGGCTGATACAGCAGCGCGGGACCGTTGAAGGTGGTTCCTGGCGCTAACGAGGCTCGCTCATAGCCGGGCGTTAGCACCGGCGCGTCGCCATCGAACCAGACGAGGGAGGTTCCAGCGGGGTTGGCTCCGTGGGCCAGGGCAGGGGTCGCGGTGAGCCAGCCCTGCGCGAGCGGCGCGGGGGCGCTGCCGCGCAGCCGCAAGGTAACTGCCTCGATGGGTCGCGGGTAGCGCGCGCCGTAGCGCTGGGCATGGGCCGCGTGAAATTCCGCGGCCAGCAGAGAAAGGCTCGGCGGTTCCAGGGGCAGGGCCAGGGGAATCGTCAGCTCGTAGCTTTGCCCCACATAGCGGCAATCCATCGCGACGTGCCAGGTTGGGGCCTTGATGCCCTCAGCAGCGAGCGCCGCCTGGGCCTGGCTCTGCAAGGAATCGAGTACCCGGCGGAGATCATCAACCACGAGGGTCTCCAGCGGGTGAAGCATCGCGTGCGAGAGGTCGCGTGCCTGCGGGGCGAGTAGCATCCCCAGCGCCGAGAGTACGCTGGCCTGCCGGGGAATTACGATGTGGGTCATCGCCAGCGCGTCGGCCAGAGCGCAGGCGTGGAGTGGCCCGGCCCCGCCAAAGGGAAAGAGCGTGAACGTGCGCGGGTCGTGGCCGCGCTCCACCGAGACACGGCGCAGGGCGCGCTCCATCACCGCGTTCGCCACCGCCAGGATGCCCAGCGCCGCCCGTTCGATGCTTAGGCCCAGAGGCTCTGCAATGGTTGACACCGCCCGCCGCGCCGCCTCGACATCCAGCCGCATCTGCCCGCCCAGGAAGCGCGCCGGGTCCAGGCGACCCAGGACGAGATTCGCATCGGTCACCGTTGGCGCGCGGCCTCCCCGACCATAGCAGGCCGGGCCGGGCGAGGCTCCCGCGCTCTCTGGCCCCACGCGCAGCGCGCCCCCACTGTCCACCCTCGCCATAGAGCCGCCGCCTGCCCCCACCGTGTGCAGATCAATCACCGGCAGGCGTAGAGGCAGCCCGCCAATCTCCGCCTCCGTCGTGGTGAGAATCGCACCGGGGCAAAGCGCCACATCGGTACTGGTTCCGCCCATGTCGAAGGTCAGCAGGGCGGGTGTGTCGGTGCCATCCACCTGCTGCATCAGCCGAAAAGCCCCCACAACGCCCCCCGCCGGGCCACTCAGCGCCAGCCGCGCCGCCTCCTGCCCGGCCTGTGCCGCGCTGATGAGCCCCCCATTGGATTGCATCACCCGTAGCCGTCGCCCCGGCCCTAGTTGCTCGACGAGGCGCGTCAGGTAGTGCGCCACCGGCGGGCGGACATAGGCATTGATGACCGTCGTGGCCGTCCGCTCGAACTCGCGGTGCTCGGGCAGCAACTCGCAGGAGAGCGTGAGCAACAGTTGGGGGAGCCGGGCACGCAGAATCTGCGCCGCGCGCTGCTCGTGGGTGGGGTTCAGGAAGGAGAAGAGAAAAACAATCGCGAGCGAGTCGACGCCCGACGCGGCAATCTCCTCTGCCAGCACCTTGATCCTACCCTCGTCCAGCGGCTGAAGGACTTTGCCTTTCTCATTGAGCCGCTCGGCCACCTCCCAGCGCCAGTGGCGCGGCACGAGCGGCGGCTGGGGCGGCTGGACGAGGCGATACAGATGGGGGCGATTCTGTCGCCCCAGTGCCAGCACATCGCGGAAGCCCGCCGTGGTGAGCAGCCCCGTGCGAGCACCCTTGCCCTCCAGCAGCGCATTCGTTGCCACCGTGGAGCCATGCACAATCTCCGCCTCCGCCACGCCCAGCGCGCGCAGCCCCGCCAGCATCGCCTCGCTCTGGTCGTGCGGCGTGGAAAGCTCCTTGTGCGTCCGCAGCGTCTTGCTCTGCGGCTCCCACAGCACAAAATCCGTGAACGTGCCGCCAACATCGATTCCAACGAGAGGAGGGGAGAAAGAGGACATGGCTCAGAGGTTTTCTATATAATCAAGTAAAGAACGAATCATCAGGCTGAAAGGCTTAGCCTCAGCCGCACGCTCTCGAAGTTGCTCTAAAAACAAAGGGCCTTGGACAGTGAGTTTTTGGGGGTCGTCAGGTAGACCAACCATTCGCACATGTTGCTTGTACGCACGTTGATACTCAGTAGGATCATCATGTTGAGGCCAAGACCATCTGTTGCTATCACACTTTTTGTCTAGCCAACTCTGTGTCCACCTCTTAATATTTCTGCGTGTCCAAAATTCAGGCGCAGGCCCGCGTTTGAGCTTAATCATGGTTTTGTTTCGTTCGCTTGAGAAAGAGCGAGAAGAGGAACATGCTCAGAATCCAGTGGGGAGTAAGCCAAGCGTAGGGCTGAACGCGAAAAAAAGCCAAAGCCCAGAAAATCCGGTAGACCAGCGACTATGGAAAACTGGCGCGACTTGGACCTGAGCCAACTGAAACTGGAGCCCAGCGTAGCGGCCCTTCTCGGGCGGTTGCTGAGGCATATTGAGGTGCTGGAAGGCGAGACCGTACTCCTGCGGGCGGAAAACCAAGCGCTGCGTGACGAGATCAACCGCCTCAAAGGATAAAAAGGCCGTCCCGAGTTCAAGCCGAACCAACCGCCCCAGCCGACGGTCATCAGCCACAAGCACTTGGCGACCTTTGCGGCGGAACGCGCCGCCATTCTGGACGCCGGGCTTCAGACGACGCGCTACCAGCAGTTGGACGACACCGGTTTGCGCGTGGCGGGGGTCAACCATTAACTCGCGGTGCTGACCAACCCCCACTTTGCCTGCTACTTCATCCATCGCTTCAAAAACGCGCCCACGGTCGATGCCCGACTGCGGAAACGGTCCCGCGAGGCGATGCTCGTGGATGTGCTCCGCGCCAGGGGGGAGGAGGCCCGGCGCAGCGGGACGGCCCTGCTGGTGGTGCTGGAGGATGTGCATTGGCTGGATGCGCTCTCGCACGACCTGCTGGAGGTGATCGGCCACGCTATTACAGAGGTAAGCACGAGAAAGCCCAGTTGGATTTATCCCTGGGATGCCAACGGTAGGCGCTCTAGGCGAATCGTGCTACAATGCAGAACAAAGATTCTAAAAACAGAGTAAGCCCCTTGGAATAGGAGCAGGGAGCCCCCCTGTAACGCTCATGGCCTATCGCAAAAGTACCACCCTTTGTACGGTACAACTGATTCACCTGCGCTTGACGCCCGAGCAGGTCGCCCACTGCGAACGGCTGCGGCGGGAGGCGGGGCGCTGCTGGTCGGACCTCGTGACCTTTCATCGCACCGCACGCGCCGTGCACGAGTGGCCCTCGGTCCGCGAGGTGGAGCTCTTTGGGGCGGCGCAGGACTATGCGCTCCATTCCCAAATCCATTCAGGCGCTCGCTCAACAACTCGACGCCAACCTCAAAACCGCTACCCGCCTGCGCCAGCAGGAGTTGGCTGAGAGTGGTCAAATCACCACCCAGTATCCCTACCACACGCCGACCTTCCAAACACTGATCTGGAAAAACCCTGCCCTCCAGTGGCAAGACGGCTCCTTGCGCCTCTCCAACGGTCGCAACGCCTCGGCCAGCAGCGCCTGGGTTTCCCGTTTACTCAACCGATAGCGTCCGTTGAGCAGCGCCACCAGGCTACTCACCTGGGGGCCGAAGGCTCCCGGTGGGACCTCCGGCGGACGCGCGGCCCGACGGATC
>JACCSL010000604.1 GCA_013812995.1 Ardenticatenales bacterium
CTGTTAAGCAGCTCGGGGGTGTCGATGAGGGGGGTATTGACCTCGACGATCTCTCCGCTCAGCGGCGCATAGATGTCACTGGCCGCCTTCACGGATTCGACCACGCCAAAGGCTGAGCCAAGCGTGAGGCTATCCCCCACCTCGCCAAGTTCCACGTAGACGACATCTCCCAGGGAATCCTGGGCGTAATCAGTGATGCCGATCACGTAGAGGTCACCCTCCTGTAGTACCCACTCATGCTCTTTTGTATATTTCAAATCCGCCGGAACGTTCGCCATAACTGTTGCTCCTCAAGAGATAGTTGAATCAGAAACGGCTAGGGAAGGCTCAGGACTGCGCGCGCTTGTAGAAGGGTCGCTTGACCACCTCGGCCAGGATAGGGCGACCCCGCACATCGATGCTCAGGGTGGTGCCGGGCGCGCTGTACGCAGGCTCCACATACGCCTGCGCGATGGCATAGCCAAGGTGAGGGCCCATCGAGCCGCTGGTGACTTTGCCAACGACCTTGTCCGTTCCTGCCAGCACCTCGTACCCCTCGCGGGCAATGCCGCGCTCCATAATCTTGAGCATGACCAATTTGCGCCCGACGCCCTGCTCGCGAAGCTCGCGCTGCCGTGCGGCACCGATATAGTCGCCCTCTTTTGCCACGAAATAGCCCAGCCCTGCCTCGATGGGCGAGGTGTCCTCGTCGAGTTCGTGGCCGTAGAGGGGCATGGAGGCTTCCAGGCGGAGCGTGTCCCGCGCACCAAGACCCGCCGGAACGATGCCATAAACGGCACCGGCCTCCATGAATCTGTCCCACAGTGCAGGGGCATCGTCGCACTTGGTAAATACCTCAAAACCGTCCTCGCCCGTGTACCCTGTGCGAGCCACGATGACATCACGACCATCCAGCTTGTTTTCCCGCACAGTATAGTAGCCCATGTCCGTCAGCGGCTGAGCCGCGAGGTCGTTCAGCAGGGCCTCGGCCTTGGGACCCTGGAGGGCGAGCAGGGCATACTCATCGCTCTTGTTCTCGACGGTCACGCCCGCAAAACCCGAGGCGACCGTGGAGACATGCGCCCAATCCTTGTCGATGTTGCCCGCATTGACCACCATCAGGGCGCGATCCTCGTCCACACGGTAGACAATGATATCGTCGATGGTGCCGCCGCGCTCGTTGAGCAGCATGGAGTACTGGGCCTTGCCAGCCGTCAACGTGGTAGCATCGTTTGCGGTCAAATAGTCTACAAATTCCACCAGTTGGGGGCCGCGAATCTCGAACTCTCCCATGTGGCTGACATCAAAGAGGCCAACGCGGCTACGCACCGCTTTGTGCTCTTCCATGATGCCGCTGTACTGCACCGGCATCTCCCAACCCCCAAAGGGCACCATGCGTCCCTTGTGGGCCAGATGTTTCTCATACAGAGGTGTACGCTTCAGCTCGTCCACCGCTCCTCCTTTGGAACAAAAAAAGAGGCTGCCTGCGCCGCCTCGTTTCGCGCCTTCCGTGGCGCACACTCTTTTGTGACGGCAGGTTCCCCTGGGCAGAGCGATTGTAATAGTTCAGAGCTTTTTGGGCAATCGCTCCGGAGACCCTCTTCCTACCCTCTGTGCTGCTCGTATTCCAACTGAAACGAGGCCCATAGCAGCCCGGCCACGCTTTTGGCATCTCGAATCTCGCCGCTCTTGATGCTTGCTAGCGCCATAGTAAAGGGAACGAAGTGGAGAGAGAGGGTTTCGCCCGCATCCAGTTCCGCCCCAACGTGGGAGAGGCCACGAGCGATGAAAATTGTGGCTCGTTCATCCGTAAAACCCGGGGAAGAGTAGAGGGTACCCAACTCCGTCCACTCTTCTGCCGCAAAACCGGTTTCCTCGCGCAGTTCGCGGCGGGCTGCCTCCAGGGGGCTTTCACCCTCATCCACATGACCCGCGACGAGTTCCAGCACCTCTTCCTCGACTGGGGCACGGTATTGCTTGACCATGACCACCTGATAGCCTCGCTCCGTCGTCTTGCCCGGCTCTTGAAGCGCGACGATGGAAACCACCGGCGCGTGGCGGACCACCTCCC